>NZ_WMBF01000371.1:0-6421 GCF_019400875.1 Streptomyces anatolicus
GCCCCGACCACCGCGGACATCACCGAGCCCGACATCCTGCGCCGGCGACTGACCGTCTCCGCCCTGCTGTCCCTGCCGGTAGTGCTGCTCGCGATGGTCCCCGCCCTCCAGTTCGACAACTGGCAGTGGCTCTCGCTGACCCTCGCCGCGCCCGTCGTCGTCTGGGGCGGCCTGCCCTTCCACCGGGCGGCGTTCACCAATCTCCGGCACGGCGCCGCGACCATGGACACGCTCGTCTCGGTCGGCACGCTCGCCGCGTTCGGCTGGTCGCTGTGGGCGCTCTTCTTCGGGGACGCCGGAATGCCCGGCATGCGGCACGGCTTCGACCTCACCGCGTCCCCCGGCTCCGGCGCCTCGACGATCTACCTCGAAGTCGCCTCCGGTGTCATCACGTTCATCCTGCTCGGCCGCTGGCTGGAGGCCCGCTCCAAGCGGCGGGCCGGTTCCGCCCTGCGCGCCCTGCTCGAACTGGGCGCCAAGGACGTCACCGTCCTGCACGAGGGCACGGAGGAGCGGATTCCGGTCGGCCGCCTCGCCGTCGGCGACCGTTTCGTCGTACGCCCCGGAGAGACCGTCGCGACCGACGGCACCGTCGTCGAGGGCGCGTCCGCCGTGGACGCCTCGATGCTGACCGGCGAGTCCGTGCCGGTCGACGTGGGCTTGGGCGACGCCGTCACCGGGGCGACCGTGAACGACTCGGGACGCCTTGTCGTACGGGCGACCCGGGTCGGCGCCGACACCCAACTGGCCCGCATGGCCCGGCTTGTGGAGGACGCGCAGACCGGCAAGGCCCAGGTGCAGCGCCTCGCCGACCGGATCGCCGGGGTCTTCGTGCCGGTGGTCCTGCTCATCGCGGCCGGTACGCTCGGCGGCTGGCTCGGCGCCACGGGCGACGCGACCGCCGCGTTCACCGCCGCCGTCGCCGTCCTGATCATCGCCTGCCCGTGCGCCCTCGGCCTCGCCACGCCCACCGCCCTGATGGTCGGCACCGGACGCGGCGCTCAGCTCGGCATCCTCATCAAGGGCCCCGAGGTACTGGAGTCCACGCGCCGGATCGACACGATCGTCCTGGACAAGACGGGGACGGTGACGACAGGCCGTATGGAGATGGCGGACGTGTACGCCGTCGGGCACACGGACGAGAAGCAGTTGCTGCGTCTCGTGGGCGCCCTGGAGCACGCCTCCGAGCACCCCGTCGCCCGGGCCCTCGCGGCGGGCGCCGCCGACCGTCTCGGCGTCTCCGTCGGGGAGTTGGCGGCCCCGGAGCGGTTCGAGAACGTCGCCGGGTCCGGGGTGCGCGGCACAGTGGAGGGGCACGAGGTGCTCGTGGGACGCGAGCGGTTTCTCGCGGATGCGGGCGTCACGGGCCTGGACGCGCTGACCGCGCCGAGGAGCGAGGCGGAGGCGGCGGGGCGTACGGCCGTGCTTGTCGCCTGGGACGGTGTCGCGCGCGGCATGCTCGCGGTCGCCGACGCCATCAAGGAGACCAGCCCGCAGGCGGTGCGGGAGCTGCGTGCGCTCGGCCTGACGCCAATGCTGCTCACCGGCGACAACAAGGCCGTCGCCGACGCGGTCGCGCGGGCGGTGGGGATCGCCCCGGACGCCGTGTACGCGGAAGTCCTTCCGCAGGAGAAGGTCGACGTCGTACGGCGGTTGCGGGAGGAGGGCCGGGTCGTGGCGATGGTCGGGGACGGCGTGAACGACGCGGCGGCCCTCGCCACCGCCGATCTGGGCCTCGCGATGGGCACGGGTACGGACGCGGCGATCGAGGCGAGCGATCTGACGCTGGTGCGCGGGGACTTGCGGGTGGCGGCCGACGCCATCAGGCTCTCCCGGAAGACCCTCGCCACCATCAAGGGCAACCTCTTCTGGGCCTTCGGCTACAACGTCGCCGCGCTGCCGCTCGCCGCGGCCGGCCTCCTGAACCCGATGATCGCGGGAGCCGCGATGGCGTTCTCGTCGGTGTTCGTGGTCACGAACAGCCTGCGGCTGCGGACGTTCACATAACCCCTTCACATGTCCGTCTCAGCATCCTCACGCGCCCCGCGAGATCCCCATATGGGGGCTCTTGCGCATGTACGAGACATATGCAAGAGACGCAGATCACAGTGATCCGAACGTAACCATCTAGGGGGGTCGCGAGTCTAATGGGACGATGCCAGTAGATGTCTTGGGGGACGTCATCTGACATCAGGGGACATCTTGGGGGATGCTCCCTGGAATTGCGTTGCCGGGGCACGTGCACCGGGGAGCTTTGAGCGGCCCTCCCGTACGTACGCGTCCCGGCAGAGCGCAGGGCAACCACAGACGCCCGGCCGGATCCCGTGGGGGGAATCCGCACCGGGAAAAAGGGAAGCGCCCCGACCGTCGACCCGTGGGGGGATCGACGGCGGGGCGCTTCTCGCTTTTAGGAGCGCCCCAAAGGGGCGCGGGGAACTGCGCGACCAGCCCAAAGACGGCCCGCAGTTCCCGAAGAAAAGATCAGCGACCCTCAACCGGAACAAAGTCCCGAAGAACCTCACCGGTGTAGATCTGACGCGGACGCCCGATCCGCGACCCCGGCTCCTTGATCATCTCGTGCCACTGAGCAATCCACCCCGGAAGACGCCCCAGCGCAAAGAGCACCGTGAACATCTCGGTCGGGAAGCCCATGGCCCGGTAGATCAGACCCGTGTAGAAGTCCACGTTGGGGTAGAGCTTCCGCTCGACGAAGTAGTCGTCGGCCAGCGCGTGCTCTTCCAGCTTCAGCGCGATGTCCAGCAGCTCGTCGGACTTGCCGAGCGCCGAGAGGACATCGTGCGCCGCCGCCTTGATGATCTTCGCCCGGGGGTCGAAGTTCTTGTAGACGCGGTGCCCGAAGCCCATGAGCTTCACGCCGTCTTCCTTGTTCTTCACCTTGCGGATGAAGGAGTCGACGTCGCCGCCGGAGGCCTGGATGCCTTCCAGCATCTCCAGGACCGACTGGTTGGCGCCGCCGTGCAGGGGGCCCCACAGGGCCGAGATGCCGGCCGAGATCGAGGCGAACATGTTCGCCTGCGAGGAGCCGACCAGACGCACGGTGGAGGTCGAGCAGTTCTGCTCGTGGTCCGCGTGCAGGATCAGGAGCTTGTCGAGCGCGGCGACGACGACCGGGTCCAGCTCGTACTCGGCGGCGGGCACCGAGAACGTCATGCGCAGGAAGTTCTCGACGTAGCCGAGGTCGTTGCGCGGGTAGACGACCGGGTGGCCCTGCGACTTCTTGTACGCGTAGGCGGCGATCGTCGGAAGCTTGGCGAGAAGGCGGATCGTCGAGAGGTGACGCTGCTTCTCGTCGAAGGGGTTGTGGCTGTCCTGGTAGAACGTCGACAGCGCGCTCACCACGGACGACAGCATCGCCATCGGGTGGGCGTCACGCGGGAAGCCGTCGTAGAAGCGCTTGACGTCCTCGTGCAGCAGGGTGTGCTGCGTGATCTCGTTCTTGAAGCTCGCCAGCTCGTCGACCTTCGGCAGCTCGCCGTTGATCAGCAGGTACGCCACCTCGGTGAAGGTGGAGCGCTCGGCCAGCTGCTCGATCGGGTAGCCGCGGTACCGAAGGATGCCCTGTTCGCCGTCGAGATAGGTGATGGCGGATTTATAGGCGGCGGTGTTGCCATAGCCGCTGTCCAGGGTCACAAGACCGGTCTGGGTGCGGAGCTTCCCGATGTCGAAGCCCTTGTCGCCGACGGTCGAATCGATCACCGGGTAGGTGTACTCGCCATCGCCGTACCGCAGTACTACAGAGTTGTCGCTCACGTCATCCCTCACCGACGTTGTGCCTCTTCTTCGAGGTGCCCTGACTGTCTCTACCATCCCCCATTTGGCCCTGGAGAGTGCACTCGGGGTCGACCATTGGGCCTATTGGCGGCACTGAGTGCCGCCAACCTGCTCATCCTGCCCCCTTCGCCCCGGTTCCGGAAGTGCTGTGTGACGTTTCCGACTCGTTTGATCGATCAAAACGCTTCGGGCCCGCTCCGCGGCCTCCCGCGAGCCTGAAATCCAGGGCCGTACAGCGTCTGCCCGCGGAGACCGTGCGGACAGCCTGACCCAGAGCTTTGCGCGAACCGACCAGGACGACCAGCTTCTTGGCGCGTGTCACGGCGGTGTAGAGCAGATTGCGCTGGAGCATCATCCACGCGCCCGTGGTGACCGGGATCACCACGGCCGGGTACTCACTGCCCTGGGAGCGGTGGATCGTCACCGCGTACGCGTGCGCCAGCTCGTCCAGTTCGTCGAAGTCGTAGGGGACTTCCTCTTCCTCGTCGGTCAGGACGGTGAGCCGCTGCTCGTCGAGGTCGAGAGCGGTGACGACGCCGACCGTGCCGTTGAAGACGCCATTCCGCCCCTTCTCGTAGTTGTTGCGGATCTGGGTGACCTTGTCGCCGACGCGGAAGACGCGGCCGCCGAACCGCTTCTCGGGCAGGTCGGGGCGGGCGGGGGTGATGGCCTGCTGGAGGAGGCCGTTGAGGTTCCCGGCGCCCGCGGGGCCGCGGTGCATGGGGGCGAGGACCTGGACGTCGCGGCGCGGGTCGAGGCCGAACTTGCGGGGGATGCGGTGGGCCGCGACGTCGACCGTGACGCGGCCCGCGTCCTCGGTCTCCTCCTCGACGAAGAGGAAGAAGTCCTTCATGCCCTGCGTGAGGGGCGGCACACCGGAGTTGATGCGGTGGGCGTTGGTGACCACGCCCGACTCCTGGGCCTGGCGGAAGATGCGGGTGAGGCGGACGGCGGGGATCGGGCTCTCCGCGCCGAGCATGTCCCGCAGCACCTCGCCCGCGCCGACGCTGGGCAGCTGGTCGACGTCCCCCACGAAGAGCAGGTGGGCGCCGGGCGGGACGGCCTTCACCAGCTTGTTGGCGAGGAGCAGGTCGAGCATGGAGGCCTCGTCGACCACGACCAGATCGGCGTCGAGCGGCCTCTCCTTGTCGTACGCCGCGTCACCCCCGGGCCGCAGTTCGAGCAGACGGTGGACGGTGGAGGCCTCCGCGCCGGTGAGTTCGGCGAGGCGCTTCGCGGCGCGGCCGGTGGGGGCGGCGAGGACGACCTTGGCCTTCTTGGCGCGGGCCAGCTCGACGATGGAGCGGACCGTGAAGGACTTGCCGCAGCCGGGGCCGCCGGTCAGGACGGCGACCTTCTGGGTCAGCGCGAGCCGCACGGCCGCTTCCTGCTCGGGCGCGAGCGTGGCCCCCGTGCGGTCCGCGAGCCAGGCCAGCGCCTTGTCCCAGGCGACGTCCTTGAAGGCGGGCATCCGGTCCTCGGGGGTCCTCAGGAGGCGCGTCAGCTGGCCGGCCAGGGAGAGTTCGGCGCGGTGGAAGGGGACCAGATAGACGGCGGTGATGTCGTCGCCGCCCTCCGGGTCGGGGAGGGATTCGCGCACGACGCCCTCCTCCTCCCCCGCCAGCTCGGTGAGGCAGTCGATGACCAGGCCCGTGTCGACCTGGAGCAGCTTCACCGCGTCGGAGATGAGGCGCTCCTCGGGGAGGTAGCAGTTGCCCTGGTCGGTGGAGTTCGAAAGGGCGTACTGGAGACCGGCCTTGACGCGTTCGGGGCTGTCGTGCGGGATGCCGACGGCCTGGGCGATGCGGTCGGCGGTGAGGAAGCCGATGCCCCAGACGTCGGCGGCGAGGCGATAGGGCTCGTTCTTCACGACGGAGATGGACGCGTCGGCGTACTTCTTGTAGATGCGCACGGCGATGGAGGTGGAGACGCCGACTCCCTGGAGGAAGACCATCACTTCCTTGATGGCCTTCTGCTCCTCCCAGGCGGCGGCGATCATCTTGGTCCGCTTGGGGCCGAGGCCGGGCACTTCCACGAGCCGCTTCGGCTCGCGCTCGATGATGTCGAGGGTGTCGACGCCGAAGTGGGTGGTGATCCGGTCGGCCATCACGGGGCCGATGCCCTTGATGAGGCCGGAGCCGAGATAGCGGCGGATGCCCTGGATGGTGGCGGGCAGCACCGTCGTGTAGTTCTCGCAGGTGAACTGCTTGCCGTACTGCGGGTGGGAGCCCCAGCGGCCCCGCATGCGCAGGCTCTCGCCGACCTGGGCGCCGAGCAGTGAGCCGACGACGGTCAGCAGGTCGCCGGCGCCGCGGCCGGTGTCGACGCGCGCGACCGTGTACCCGGTCTCCTCATTGGCGTACGTGATGCGCTCGAGGACCCCCTCGAGCGTCGCCATCGCCACAGCTGGACTCGACATGATCCGACGCTACCGCCCGGCACCGACAGCGCGGACGGCCTGTGGACAACTTCCGGCCTGTGGACAACTCTCCGCGCCCTGGACAACTTCCCGCGCCTGGGCGGCTCCCGCCGTGGACAACGGCGAAGGGGCCCGGTCCGTCGACCGGGCCCCTTCGGTCCCTCCCCTATGCCAGAAACCCCGCGATTCCCCCCGAGATCCCCCCAGATC
>NZ_WMBF01000372.1:0-6405 GCF_019400875.1 Streptomyces anatolicus
CTGTGGTGGGGGTTGTTGCGGCTGAAGGGGCTCTGCGGGGGCGTTGTGGCTGGTCGCGCAGTTCCCCGCGCCCCTGACGGGGCGCTTCTCCTGGCCTGCGCCTCTGCGTGCCCCTGACGGGGCGCTTGTCCTGGGCCGCGCCTCTGTGTGCCCCTGACGGGGCGCCTCCTGGCCCGCGCTTCTGGCGGGGCGGGGTGCGGTGTCAGGAACCCTGGCCGCGCTCCTCGCGGATTTGGGTGACCACTCTCGCCACCGTCGCGCGGACCGCCTCGGTCTCGGTCAGGAAGTGCCAGTAGTCGGGGTGGCGGCCCTCCAGGGTCGTCACCGCGCGGTCCAGGCGGGCCACCGAGTCGTCCAACGGGCGGGCGTGGCGCGGCTCGGGGGTCTGGCGGCCCGCCATCGCGAGGCGCTGCGCGTCGCGGATCGCGAAGCGGGTGCGCTCGATCTCCTGCTGGGGGTCCTTCGCCACGGCGTTGAGCCGGCGGAGCCGGTCGCCGGCGGCGGAGACCGCCTCGTCCGTGGAGTTGAGCAGCGCGCGGACCGTCGAGAGCAGCGAGGTGGCGTCCGGCCAGCGCTGTTCCTCGCGGGCCCGCTGGGCCTCCTGGAGCTTGGTCTCGGCCTGGCGCACGCTCTGCGCGGCCTGGTCGGGGACGGGCTGGAGGTCCTGCCAGCAGGCGAGCGTGAAGCGCCGCCGCAGCTCGCTGAGGATCGGGTCGACCTGACCGCTGCGCGTGGTCAAGGCCTGCGCGCGGGTCCGCAGCGACACGAGCCGGCGGTCGATCTCGGCGGCGCGCTCGGGCAGCCGCTCGGCCTCGGCGCGCACGGCCCCGGCGTCGCGCAGGACGCGGTCGGCGCGCTGCAGGGTCTCCGGCACGCCGTGCCGGCCCGCGCCCTGGTTGAGCTTGGTCAGCTCCGGGCCGAGGGCGGCGAGGCGGGCGGCGAGATCGTCGGCCTTCAGCCCGGCGGCTCGTACGGAATCGAGGGCGTTGCTCGCGGCGAGCAGTGTCTGGCGGGCCCGCTCGACGGCGGGGGCGAGGCGGGCGAGCTGGGTCTCCGCCTTGTCGAGCAGCGGGCCGAGCCTCTGCTGGAAGCGGGTCAGCTCCGCCTTGGTCTTCTCCAACTCCTCCTTGGCCCGCGTCAGCTCGGTCCTGGCGTGGGCCGCGACCGACGCGTCCAGGTCGTCCCGGTCGAGGTCATGGGTGTCGACCGCGCTGATGTACTGGTGGCTGACCTCGTCGATGCGCCGCCCGAGCGCCTCGAAGTCGGCGGCGGCGCGCTGGGCCGCGGGCGAGGAGTCGACGGCGGTGATCGTCTCGATGGAGATGCGCAGCTCGCGCTGGGCGGTGTCCAGTTCGTAGAAGGCTGCGGCAGCGGCGTCCTTCGCGGCCTGTGCCTCGGCGCGCACGCTCTCGCCGCGGCCCCCGAACCACCGGCGCGTGCCGCCGCCCGCGAACGCGGCGGGCGCGGTGAGGGCGAGCAGTGGCAGGGGGAGGAGGACGAGGGCGAGGACGTCACGCAGGGCCCGGCCGCGTGGCGCGCTCACCGCGCCCGTCGGGCGACCCGCGCCCGTCGCGGCCGTCGCGGCCGCCAAGGGGTCGCTCCCCGCTTCGTCCGGTGTGTACGGCTGCCAAGGTGTCGCCGTCACTATCCCTCTCCCGTGCTGTCATCAGCCCTGCCCGGTGTCACATTCTCCCACCGGTTAGAGACGAACACACGGGTCGGTTAGTTCGCACCGAGCACCGCGACTTTGCCGCCGCCCCGGACACCACCAGGGGTTTGCGAGGCACTGCCCGCGGCAAGGTAGGCTGTTCACTCGTCCCGGGCGCGTAGCTCAGGGGTAGAGCGCCTCCCTTACAAGGAGGATGTCGGCGGTTCGAAACCGTCCGCGCCCACCGGGTGATAAGTAGCAGGTGAGAGCCTGGTTTTGACCCCCCAGCCGATTAGGGTTGGGGGGTCTCTTCACGCTGGGAGTCCGCACAAAGCCCACATCCCACGTGATCATGAGACGGCGATCACTCGCATCAGGGACTAGACCGCACCACTGCCACGCATGGCACCTCGTGGCGACGGCTGGTGCGTCTCACGCGCACGTTTAGATGACGTGCGCCCCAATCCTGTGGAGCCCCGGCGGGGAGGCCAGCCGGGGGCTACGGCCCCCGTCACAGCACCGGCGGGTGCCGTTCGTACAAACTAAGCCGTCCCACCCTGTGTCAATGGTGGGACGGCTTGCTCTGACCGAGTCAGAGCCGGGCGTCGACGTCCGCGGGGTGCTCTTCGTCCACTGCGCGGGCTGACCGACGGGTGGCACGCGCATCGCGATCACTCACCCGCCCTTGGCGAGCGGACACAGCCGCAGCGGCCGCTCCGACGGGCACTGCCGAAGAGATATCCGTGGGCCAACACCGGGCCACGGGTACCAGGAGTCTCCCCGGCACCGGGGCCTTGCAGTGAATGGGGCTCCTCTAGAGCTCCAGGCGAAAGGGGATCATGGCGACCTTAGGGGTCGGGCGAGCCACGGGGCAGACGTCGAGCGGAGATACCGGGGTCAGGGGAAGACCGTTCCCGCAGGAGCGATGCCAATTCGTCTTCTGTTGATTGAGGACGCATCCTGGTGAGTCAATGGACGGTTCAGATGAAGGTCTACACGATCGTCCCGTGTGGAGAGCGCGGTCAGGGATGAACCACAGATGGCTCGGGTTCATCCCGGGACATATGCAAAGTCGGCATAAACGCATTTCTTATGCTCGCCTCTGTCGTCGGCCTCCTATATCAGCAATGGTCCTTGGCTTTGCTCTCCTCGTAGGGTCGTGATCATCGCACTGCAGGCGAGCACGGTTGCAGGCAAAAAGAGGTGGACAATATTCCCTTAAAGTCGAGCACGTGAACGATTCAGTCGCTTGTACCCCTCGCCCTGCCGCGTTCTGGAGCGCCTCGCTTCCGTCGGCCTTCGCACCGCCCTTCGCCTGCAGGCGCTCGAAGGGGCCACAGGCAGGGACTACGCGCTCGCTCCGCGTGCTGGCGTAAGCGGCTTGACCACCGGAAGAAAGCGGCACGTAGCAGTCATGGGCGGCGCGAGATCGGACCGCATTCCTGCCCGCGTGGAACCAACCGCGGGCCCGCCGGAGGCTGTAGTTGTCCCGACGAGCCCGCAGGCTGCCCGCGTTGTAGGGCCTGGAAGATGCTGGGTCAGCGCGGTGCGTCGTCACCGCATTCGGACTGCGGGAGCACCTTGTTGCTCTCTCCGAGAGGGGAGTCGGCCAGCCCGGCTCCTGACCAGTAGACAGCAGTTGAGGCGAGGGGCTTGCCCTCGGGTGCGGTCACGAAGAACTCAGACACGTATCGGTGTCCGCCAGCGGTCTTGCCCTCGACTTCCAGGACGCGGCCGCCGTCTGAATCCTTGGTCGGGCGTACGGCCTTGGAGCGTAGGACTCGGGGCTTGGGCCCCGGCTTGAGGCAGAAGTCGTCGGCCTGCTTGCGTACGTAGGCGCAGGCCTTCTGCTGGTAGGCGAGTTCCTTGCAGAACCGTGTGGCACTCAAGTGCGGTGCACGGGAGACCACATGGTCAAGGATCGCGATCGCCTGCTTCTCGCTGACTGTCCTTCGGGGCTCTCGGTTCGCGTTGTCGCCGCTGCTGGCGCACGCACTGGCGGCCAAGAGCAGGGGCACGGCCAGGAGCATGATTCGGGGACGCATCTCTTGCCTCATGGGTTGGTAGTAGGGGGCGGACGGGACCGTGGCACTGGCCCCGCCCTTTACCCCACGCGGGTCATCTGGGGTGATTACACACCCCACCCAACGTTCGTCCAGTGCTTCCACTTGGGCCGGCCTTGGCGCTGGTTCGTCTTGACCGAGACCTGGTGCTGGGTGCCCCGGGCGCTACGCGCAGTGCCCTTCCAGTAGCTGCTCATCTTTCCGGCTTCTGCATACTTGTGAATCAGCTGCTTATCGCAGATATCGAAGTTTGCTGAAACACTGACCGAATACAGTGTGACACTCGCACTCCTCGCCCGGCAGTCGTTGCGGTCCTGACTGGCATTCGGCGCCCAGTCCTGCCAGTGAATCGTCGGGCCCGACGATTTGCGTTTCACGCCATGCCCACAGCTCTTGATGGCGAAGTTGCCATACCTATCACAGGTACTCAGGGCGCGCTTAGAATAATAGTTCCACGAATCGCTGCCATCGTGCTTCTCCACCCAATTCTGGTAACAGGAGTCATTGTAAGCAGTTTTGACGCTACCGCCGCCAGGCCAGTACGCTCTCGCTACTTTGCGCCGGAAGCAGTCGCTGGCAATCTTCTTGGCATACGGCCTGGTGGCCGAAGGGGTAGCTTCTTCGGGGTCGTCTTGAACAGTATCCTCGGCGTCTGGTGCCTCCTCCCATTCAACGCTCAGGTTGCAGGAGTCTGGGCTGCCGGGGTCCTCATCTGGGCTGACCGGTGTGCCGGTATCCCAGTCGAGCGGTGCGCCGGTTTCCCCATCGCCCACCGTGTAACTGATGTTGGTGACGCTCTGCGGAACCACCAGGATTTCGCTGTCTCGGTCCTCGCACGCAGAGGCGGGCAAGGCCAACTCGGAGGCGACCGTGGACGTTTCGACCTCCAGAACCTTGTATTCACTCTGCAGTTCAGAGGCTTGAATGCTAAACCTCTTTCCCTTCAATGCACCCTGTGGTATTTCGGAAATCTCACCCAAATTGCGATTGGTGAAATCTGCTAGCTCCTCGCGCCCTGAGGTTGTTTCTGTAATGTCATCCGTATTTGCCTTCGTGACCGGAACGCTGATAACAGGTGCATCGGCGACCTGCTGCTTTTCAGAGGTATTTGCCAGGGCGGTCGTATTCGCAGTCAGGGCCGTGCCAGTTAAAGCGAGAACGACTGCTGCGGCGGTGTATGACTGTCTAGACAAGTATCGAAATGAGCGCACTCGAACTCCATTTGATCTGGATGACCGGCTTCGGGGTGGATGGCGTGAACCTTCACGCTCCCCCCGCGATCCCTCCATGCGGGATCGTCGGAGGATCTTCGGCATGTTCGAACCGTTCCGTAAAGGCAGAACTGGTTCTGATGGCTAAAAAGAGTTGTATCCTATTTGCGCATTTTTGTAGTATATGCTCTATGCGTTTTAGTGACGTTTTGGCGTTATTACCTCTAATGTCATATTTAATTAATGCTTTCCTTGTTCGTGTTGCCTGTTGCCTGAGTTGAGGGCGGGTGGCCGATTTCGAAGGATTGCTTCAAGAGGGGCAGCGGACCCTGCGCGCACATGCGTCAGATGCTCGGCGGACACAGCACCTGGTAGGGGGCGGTGCGTCGGTAGGTCTTCGGCCTGGTGTACGCCGATCGCACGTGATCGAGGTCCTGTCATATGCCGGGCTGTCGGTCGCGGAGGGGTTCCGAAGGCGGTTCTCGGGGTGTCGCGTGACGCGCGGTGATCACCTGCGGGGGCAGGGTTCTGTAAGGGCCTATCGTCCGGTGGGACACACTCATGCACTGCGTGTCGTGCTCGTTACCGTCGCACCGGCCGCTTCCGTGGCGCCGGTACGGGGAGCCGACCTTTGAGGGCGCGCGGTCCGGCGTGGCCCGGCAGGCGGAAACCGGGAGACGCGGTGGATGGAATGGCGGCCTCGGATCTACGAGTACCGGCACAAGATCACGTCCCTTACTGCAGGAAGCCGGAGTGCCGGAGAGAGACACGCAGGCGATTTCCTTGGGGCAGAAGCGTGGCGGCAAGGTGACCTGGATTCATGCGCACGAGAGCGAGAGCGCGCGGGAGATTGTGCGGGTCGCTGTGATGGGGCAATCCGCAGGTGGTAAGCGGATTTCGTGTCGTTAGGTGATCGAATCGGCAGGGCCCATAGGAATCCACAAAGCCCTTAGGTAAGTCTCGAAAGCTCTGGATTCTTGGAGCGGCGCTCTGGCAAGGAGGATGTCGGCGGTTCGAAACCGTCCGCGCCCACCGGGTAGCAAGCAGCAGGCGAGAGCCGCTGATCGGCCCCCCAGTCGTGATCGACTGGGGGGCCTCTTCGTGCGGGGTCAGCCGAGGGGCGGCAGGGCCTTCACAGCGCGGTCGATGACGTTTCCGTTCGCGCAGTTGTTGGCGCCGTCGCCCACCCAGTCACCGAGGACCGGGACCACGGCCAGCTCTTGCAGGCATACGTCGGCCGCGGTGAAGTTCCAGTTGTTCGCGGCGTTCGTGCCGTTGCCGGTGTGGTGGCCGTCGTCGGCGTGGGCGGGGGCCGGGGCGGTCACGGCGAGGGTGCTGAGGGCGAGCGCGGTGAGCGCGGTGATCTTCTTCATGGGCTGGTCAACGAAGATCACGTGGAAGCGTCACTGAGCCTCCGGTCCGCCGGTCAGGCGGGGGCTGCCGGGGAGGGGGATGCTTGGAGTAGGGCCCGCGCGTCTTGTGG
>NZ_WMBF01000373.1:0-6389 GCF_019400875.1 Streptomyces anatolicus
CCTTAGCGGTGGGGGTCGCTTTGGCTCGGTGGTCTTTTGTGTGCGGGTTCTCTTGGGCTTGGCGCGCAGTTCCTCGCGCCCCTTCGGGGCCCGGACCCCCGTCCTCTGGGTGCGGGTCGTCTTGGGCTGAGCGCGCCGTTCCCCGCGCCCCTTCGGGGCCCGAGCCCTGGGGCTCGGGCCCGTTGGGGGGGTTACGGTTTTCTGCCCCAGGTGGAGATCAAGGGGGGCGTCGCCACGTCCATCGTGGGGGTGGCGACGTTGGACAGGTGGTGGTCGATCTCGTCGGCCGTGGTCAGGCCCTCGGTGATCAGGTCCTGGCGGAGCCCCTGAAGTGTCGTCGTCTCCAGTGCCGCGCACGCCGGTGACGCCAGCGGAAAGTACGCGTCGGACTCCACATTCCGCAGTCCCGCCTCGCGCAGCAGCCGCGGCAGCCGGCGGCCGTACGCGAGGTCGGCCCCGCGCCCCGCGAGCAGCGTGCGCACGGCGTGGCGCAGCCGGTTGGCCAGCTCCTGCGCGGGACCGTGCTCGTCGGGGCAGGCCAGCGGCTGGAGCGTCAGGTCGGCCTCCTCGATCAGGAGCCTGCCGCCGGGCCGCAGCGCCCTGAGCATGGACGTCACGGCCCGCTCCCGGTCCGCGACGTCGACGAGGACCAGCCGCGCGTGCACGAGGTCGAACGCCTCGACGGGCGGCGGATCGGCGGCGACGTCGTGCGTGCGTACGACGAGGGGCGAGCGCGCGGCCCTGGTCTGCCAGGACGTGTCGATGTCGGTCGCCAGGACCCGGCCCGTGGGGCCGACCCGCTTGGCGAGCCAGGAGATCACGGAGGTGCCGCCGGCCCCGACCTCCCAGCAGCGCCAGCCGGGGCCGATGCCGAGGCGTTCGATGTGCCCGAAGGTCGTCGGGTCGAAGAGGGCGGCATAGGCGGCGAAGTGCTGCTTCGACTCGGCCTGCCGCGCGTCGGAGAGCTGACGGGGGTCGGGGAGCTGCCGGGGATCCAGGAGGTGACCGTCGATTCGCGTCATGCCGCGATCATCCCATTTGCCCGGCTTGCTCCCGGGAGGCAGAACCGGTCATTCCGGAACGGAATACTCCGTTCCCACAGGCCCGAGCAGAGTCCGCGGCCGTCCTGGCAGACTGGCACGTCACGTCATCAGCGCGAGGAGCCCCACATGTCGATGGCAGGCAGCCTGCGAAAAGTCGGGAGCCTGGGCAAGGTCGGAAGCCTGGGCAAGGTCACGGGCCTGCGGAAGGTCGGCGGCCTGCGCAGAGTGGCACGCCTTGGCCGCCGCGGCGCGCGCGTCGACCTGAGCCACCCGGCCCGCTCCCCGCTGGGCTCGTCGGTGGTGAACTGCGTGATGTACCACAAGGGGGTGCGCCAGCCGCCCGGCCGCGATCTGGTCGAGTCGGTGGAGCGCGTCCGCAGGACCAGTGACGGCTTCGTCTGGCTGGGGCTGCACGAGCCGACGGAGCGAGAGTTCGCGAGCATCGCCGATCTGTTCGACCTGCACCCGCTCGCCGTGGAGGACGCGGTGCACGCGCACCAGCGCCCGAAGGTCGAGCGGTACGACCAGACGCTCTTCGCCGTCTTCAAGACCGTCTGCTATGTGGAGCACACCGAGCTGACCGCGACCAGCGAGGTGGTGGACACCGGCGAGATCATGGTCTTCGTCGGCCGCGACTTCGTCATCACGGTCCGGCACGGCAGACACGGCTCGCTCGGCCCGCTGCGCGAGGAGCTGGAGGCGGCGCCCGAGCAGCTGGCGAAGGGCCCGGCCACCGTGCTGCACGCGATCGCGGACCAGGTCGTGGACGACTACCTCGCGGCGACGGACGCGGTGCAGTCGGACATAGACCTGGTCGAGACGGCCGTCTTCGCCCCGGACGGCGAGCGGCTCGACCCCGGCCGCATCTACCAGCTCAAGCGCGAACTGCTGGAGCTGAAGCGGGCGGTGGTGCCGCTCGGCCGCCCGCTCCAGGTGCTCGCCACCCAGCCGATGCGAGTCATCCCCCCGGAGATACAGGCGTACTTCCGGGACGTCGACGACCACTTGAAGCGGGTCACCGAGCAGATCGCCGCGTTCGACGAGTTGCTGAACTCCATCCTCCAGGCGCACCTCGCCCAGGTGACCGTCGCGCAGAACGAGGACATGCGGAAGATCACCGCCTGGGCCGCGGTCATCGCCGTACCGACCATGGTCTGCGGCATGTACGGCATGAACTTCGACCACATGCCCGAACTGCGCTGGCGGTTCGGTTACCCACTGATCATGAGCCTGGTAGTGACGGTCTGTTTCACGCTGTACCGCGGGTTCCGCAAGAGCGGCTGGCTGTGAGGGCGAGGGCGGGCCGGGGCGCGCCCTAGTTCTTGGCGTAGACGCTCTCGACCCAGCCCGCGAGCTGGTCGTCGTTGAGGTGCGTGGCCAGGTCGGCCTCGCTGATCATGCCGACGAGCCGCTTGTTCTCGATCACCGGCAGGCGGCGGATCTGGTGGCCCTGCATCTCCCGCAGGACCTCGTCGACGTCGGCGCCCGAGTCGATCCAGCGCGGCGTGCCCTTGGCCATGTCACCCGCGGTGACCTTGGACGGGTCGTGCCCCATCGCCACGCAGTCGACCACGATGTCGCGGTCGGTGAGGATGCCGCAGAGCCGTTCGTTCTCGTCGGCGATGGGCAGCGCGCCCACGTCGAGCTGGCGCATCAGCTGGGCGGCGCGGTCCAGGGTCTCGTGCTTGGGGATCCACTGGGCGCCCCGGTGCATGATGTCTCCGGCGGTGGTCATCGGTACCTCCCGTTGCCGGGCAGTGTCCGGAGCGGCGCGAGCGCGCCGCTGGTCCCGGCGCCCCTCATTCTCGTGGCGCTCCCGGCGCCACGCATCCGGAGCGGGCCGACGCCTCAGGGGGCGAAGGTGATGATCTTGTGCGGGGTCACGCGGACGATGACCCGGACCTCGTCGTCCTTCTCCGCCGGGGGGTCGATGCCGAGGTATTTGTGCGAGAGCTCGTGCGGGAGCCGCTTGCCCTCGTCCGGCAGGATCTCCGCGACGCCCCGGATCTCGGCCGAGGAGTAGGGGTTGGCGAGGTCGTAGACCGAGATGCTGATGCGCGGGTCGCGTTCGAGGTTGCGGAGCTTCTGGCGTCCCGCGGTGGCGGAGAACAGGACGGCGTCACCGTCCCGTTTGATCCACACCACCGAGTTGTGCGGGGCGCCGGTCGGGCCAAGGGTGGCGACGCTGGCGAAGTTCTTGCCGTCGAGGAGCGTGCGGACGGATTCGCCTATGGCGACGGGGTTCGTGCTCTTGTTCGAGGTCATGGCCACACCCTATCTATATGCACGTGCATATAGATAGGCTTTCACGAAACTCCCCGGCGCCGGACGCAACCCTCCCCGGCCCGCCTCGCGTTCAGCCGCTCCACGCGGGATGACGCGGGTCGTCCGCCCGTACCACCACGTCGGCCACGGACGCGGGATCCGTCTCCGCCTCGTACCGCTCGAAGGCCGGCAGCGTCCACCGCTCCCCCTCCGGCGTACGCCGCCGCAGGGCACCCGGCGAGAGGCGCACGTGGACCGTCAGGTCGAACGGGAACCAGTGGCCGAGCAGCAGCGGCCCGTGCAGCAACAGCACGCCTCCGGGCGGGAGCGGGACGTAGGGGCTGCGAGTCGCCCGGTCGGCGGCCGGGTCCCAGAGGTCGGGCAGGACACGGCCCGTGCCGCCCGGGTCCAGCGGGCCGAGGACCTCGCGCCACAGCGCGCCGGTGTCGAACCACCCGCTGTAGTACGCCTCCACGTCCTGGTGCCCGTACTCCAGCCGCAGCGATGCGGGCCGCAAGAACCCTTCCGTGGCGACGACGAGCGGGGGGCGCCCGCGCAGCCGCAGCGCGTCACCGAGCCGCCGCGCCAGCTCGCCGGTACCGCTCGCGGGCGCGCCGTCCACGGCGACGCGGAGCCATGGGCCTCCACCGGCCGTCTTCAGGTCGAGCAGCCGCTCGGCGAGGGTGTCGGCCAGGCGTTCCCAGGTGATCGGTTCGAGTCGCACAGGCCCATGATGCCGCCGGGGTTCCCGGGAGACCGCCCCGCACCGGCACACCCACGCATCCGCCCCGCCGCCGCTGACGGGCAGGACCGCGGCGGCCCGCCCCACCGCAATTGACTTGTGGCGACACCCTCCGCCGTGCAGGATCACTCGCGTCCCGCCCAGCTCAGTAGTGACCGCCAACCGCCCCACTCACCGCGGGAGTTGCCATGATCGACGGACCGTACTTCGTCCTCACCCTGCTCGGGGCGCTCGCCTGCGGGCTCACCGCCGGGGCCTTCGCCGCGTTCTCCACCTTCGTGATGAGGGGCCTGGCCGCGCTGCCCCCGGCCCAGGGCATCGCCGCGATGAACTCGGTCAACGTCACCGCGGTCGGCCCGGCGTTCATGGCCGTGTTCCTGGGGGCGACAGGGCTCTGCGCGGTGCTCGCCGTCGTAACCTTCGTGCTCTGGCCCGACGAGGGCACCGTCGAACTGCTGCTCGGCTGCGCGCTGCATATCGTCGGCTCGTTCGGGGTGACCGTCGCCGCGAACGTCCCGCGCAACAACGCCCTCGCCAAGGTCGACCCGGAGAGCGCGGAGGGCGCCGCGTACTGGCGTACGTACGTACGGGAGTGGACCGCCTGGAACCACGTCCGCGGTACGGCGTCGCTCGGCGCGGCCGCGTGCTTCATCGTCGCCCTGACCTGAGCCGCAGGGCTGCCTCGCGGGGCCCGGCACCCCGTCCGCGCGCCACGGCCGGCGGACGGACGTATGGTGACAAAAACCCTGCGCGAGGGAGAGGCCATGGCCGACCCCAAGGGCTTCCTCACCACCGCACGCCAGGAATGGCCGCGCCGCCCCGTCGGGGAGCGGGTGAAGGACTGGGACGAGGTGTACGTCCCCGGAGCCCTGCTGCCCCTGATCGGGCCGCAGGCGGATCGTTGCATGGACTGCGGCGTCCCCTTCTGCCACCAGGCGTGTCCGCTCGGCAACCTCATCCCTGACTGGAACGACCTGGTCTCGCGCGCCGACTGGCACGCGGCGGCGGAGCGGCTGCACGCCACCAACAACTTCCCCGAGTTCACCGGCCGCCTCTGCCCCGCCCCCTGCGAGGCGGGCTGCGTCCTGGCGATCAACCAGCCCGCGGTGACGATCAAGAACGTGGAGGCCGCCATCGCCGACCGCCTCTGGACCGACGGCCTCGCCCCGCCGCGGGCGCCCGCCCGGCACTCCGGGCAGACGGTGGCCGTCGTCGGCTCGGGCCCGGCCGGACTCGCGGCGGCACAGCAGCTGACGCGCGCCGGACACACCGTCGCGGTGTACGAGCGCGACGACCGGGCGGGCGGCCTGCTCCGCTACGGCATCCCCGCGTTCAAGCTGGAGAAGCGCCATCTGGAGCGCAGGCTCGGGCAGCTGATCGCCGAGGGCGTGCGGTTCCGTACGTCGACGGAGGTCGGGCGCGATGTGGGCGCGGCGGAGCTGCGGTCCCGGCACGACGCGGTGGTACTGGCCGTCGGCGCGACCGCCTGGCGCGAACTCGAGGTGCCCGGAAGGGAGTTGGCGGGCGTGGAGCAGGCCATGGAGTATCTGCCGCTGGCCAATCGCGTGTGCGAGGGCGATCTGGAGGCCTCGCCGCTCTCCGCCGCGGGAAAGCACGTCGTGATCGTCGGCGGGGGTGACACCGGGGCCGACTGCCTGGGGACGGCGGTGCGCGAAGGGGCCGCGTCCGTGACGCAGTTGGACATCTACGCGCGCCCCGGCGAGGCCCGCGACGAGCAGGCGGAGCCCTGGCCGACGTATCCACGGCTCTACCGGCTCTCCGCCGCGCACGAGGAGGCGGGAGAGTTGCGCACCGCGCCTCTCGCGGACGCCGACGCGCGGCTCTTCGCGGCGTCCACGCTCCGCTTCGGCGGGGACGCGGCGGGGCGTGTCCGGACGGTGCGCCTCACCGAGGTCGACGCGGAGCGCCACCCCCTGCCGGGCACGGAACGGGAGCTTCCGGCCGATCTGGTACTGCTCGCCCTCGGCTTCCGTGGGCCCGAGCGCGCGCCGGGCGGGCTGCTCGACCAGCTCGGCGTGGACCTCGACGCGCGGGGCGCGCTCGCCCGTGACGCGCGCTTCGCGACGAACGTGCCGGGCGTCTTCGCGGCCGGGGACGCCGGGCGCGGGCAGTCCCTGGTGGTCTGGGCGATCGCGGAGGGCCGCGCGGTCGCCGCCGCGGTCGACCACTGGCTGACGGGCACGACGGCCCTGCCGGCCCCGGTCACCCCGTACGACCGCCCGCTGACGGCGTGAGCGGACGCCGCACGCCGAGCGTCCTCAGCGACCGCGCCCTAGGGCCTGTCTGACAATTCCCGGCGTCGCGAGGCAGGCGGGAAT
>NZ_WMBF01000374.1:0-6384 GCF_019400875.1 Streptomyces anatolicus
GGCTCAGACGACCGCCCCCGTCCCCCGCTCCCTCTTCCTCCGCGCCGCCAACGGGCTGTACCCGTCCGGCACTTCGTCCGTGCGGCCGGATCGGGCGGGCGGCGGCCCGCCGGGGTGTCGCCGTTCGAGTGCGAGGGCGATCGGGACTGCCGTGAAGACCGTAGAGGCCACGCCGACCAGCACCCCGGCGATCAGCGCGAGGGAGAAGTCCGCGAGCGAGTCGCCGCCGAGTGCGGCGAGTGCCGTCAGGATGAACAGCGCGCCCATCCCCGTGTTCACCGTCCGCGGCAGCGTCTGCACGACGGCCCGGTTGGCGTTGGCCGCCAGGTCGCCGCGCGGGTCACGGCGCCTCCCCTCTCGTACGCGGTCGAAGACAACCACCGTGTCGTTGACCGAGTAGCCGATCACGGTGAGCAGGGCGGCGAGGAAGACGCTGTCGACCGGCTTGCCGAGCCAGGCGAAGAGGCCCACCACCAGCAGCACGTCGTGGACCATCGCGGACACCGCCGCCGCGGCGAGCGTCCACCGGAAACGCACGCTCAGGTAGATGAGCTGGGCGGCCACGGCGATACCGAGGGCGATGAGCGCCTTCTGGCGCAGTTCGCTGCCGAGGCTCGGGCCGATCAGTTCGTCCCGCTCGACGGTGACGGCGCCGCCCGGCTTCTCCAGGGCCTCCTTGACGCGCTGCTGTTCGTCGTCGGTGAGGCGTTCCGTGCGTACGGTGATGTCGCCGTCCCCCGATTCCTGCACCACGGCACGCGGGAACCCCGCGTCCGACACCGCGCCACGGGCCGTATCCGCGTCGACGGGCCTGCTGGTGCTGTACTCGACGAGCCTGCCGCCGGTGAACTCGACGCCGAACTCCAGGCCGCGCAGCACGATCCCCGCGACCGCCACGGCGACCAGGAGGGCGCTGACGCCGAGCCAGCGGCGCCGGTGGCGCACCAGGTCCGGGTCGCGGCGGGTCAGCCAGGTGCGCACGCGGCCCGTGGAGGTGATGCCGGTCAGGGCGGGCCGCTCGCGTACGAAGCGCCGGGCGACGGCGAAGTCGGCGAGGACCCGGGTGATGACCAGCGCGGTGACCATGGACGCGAGGACGCCGACGCTCAGGGTGACGCCGAAACCCTTGACCGGGCCGGTGGCGAAGAAGAAGAGCAGCCCGGCGGCGAGCAGGGTCGTCACGTTCGAGTCGATGACCGCGCTCCACGCCTTGGCGAAGCCCGTGCGGACGGGCTTCGCAAGGTCCGTGGAGCGGACGCCGAGGTACTCCTCCCTGGCCCGTTCGAAGACGAGGACGTTGGCGTCGACTGCCATGCCGATGGCCAGGACGAAGCCGGCGAGGCCGGGCAGGGTCAGTGTCGCCCCGAGCGCGACCAGGGCGGCGTAGGAGATCAGTCCGTAGAGCGCGAGGGCGAGCGCGGCGAGCGCGCCGAGCAGCCGGTAGACGACGGTGATGAACAGCGCGGTCAGGGTGATGCCGATGAGGGCGGCCTGGGTGCTCGCGGCGATGGCGTCGGCGCCGAGGCTCGGGCCGACGGTCCGCTTCTCGACGACGTCGACGGGGACGGGGAGGGCGCCGCCCTTGACGAGCGCGGCGAGGTCGCGGGCCTCGGACTGGCTGAAGCCGCCGGTGATCTGGGTGGTGCCGCCCGTGATGCCGACCTCGCACTCCACGCCCTCGTTGACGCCCGGCGCCGAGATGATCTTGTCGTCGAGGGTGATGGCGACGCGCCGTTCGGGGGCGCCCTGGGGTGCGCAGGCCGCCTTGCCGGTGACGTGCGCCCAGGCCTCGCCCGCCTTTTCACGGAAGTCGAGCGAGACGATCCAGCCCGAGAGTGCCTGCTGGTCGAGGCGTGCCTCGGCGTCCTTGACGCCCGTGCCGGAGAGCGCGGTGGGGCCGAGGACGAGGTGGTTGCCGGGCCGGTCGGGGTCGGGCAGGGTGCGTGACCCGTCGGCGGCGGGCTTCGCCTCGCCCGGCTCGGGGGACTCCCCCGTCACCGGGTGGACCGTCAGCTGGGCGGTGCGGCCGATGACTTCGGCGGCCTTGCGGGGATCTTGTACGCCGGGCAGTTCGACGATGATCCGCTTCTCCCCGGAACGGGCGAGGCCGGGCTCGGAGACGCCGAGCGCGTCGACGCGCTGCCTGAGTACTTCCAGGGCGCGGTCGGTCGAGGCGGCGTCGGCCTTGACGGTGGACGAGTCCTTGGTCTCCAGGACGATCTGGGTGCCGCCTCGCAGGTCGAGACCGAGGCGGGCGGTCTGTGTGAGGGCGATGTAGAGGGAGAGCGCGACGACGCACAGGGCGATGAGGGCGCGCCACAGGGGGCCGCGCGTCTTGGGCTTACGGGCGTTGGGGGTACGGGGCTTGGGCGTGCCTGGCGCGGGCGTACCTGAGGTGGGCGCGGCGGATTTGGGCGCACCGGATTTGGGCGCTCGGGGCATGGGGTTCTCCACGGATGAGGGCAGGACGGAGGGACGCCGGACCGTGCGGCGCGAAGGGCGCCGGGTCAGGCGTCGGGGAGGGTCTGCGTGCTCATCGGTGGGGCGGGCCCCGGGGAGCGGCGGACTCGGCCGCCTCGTGCGGCTGCGCGCGCGGGGCGGCGGGCCGTTGGCCGGGCCCGCCCGTGGCGCGGTGCGGCGCCTTGTCGACGGCCGTACGCGGGGGGCCCGCTGGTTGCGGGCCCGGAAGGTGGGCGTCCAGGCGGTGCGCGGCGGCGAAGCGGAGGGCGTGGGTGTCCTCGGGCCCGCTCTTCTTCCCGGCCTGTGCCGCCACGGTGTGGTGGGTGAGCGGGCCGCCGGCCGGGGTGCCGTACGCGTACGCGGCGGACGGGGCGAAGAGGGCGAGGACGGCGACGAGCAGGGCCGACGACCAGGAGGCGAGGCGCGCGGAACGTCGCTGCCGCGACACGTGTCCCCCCGTCATCCCCGTCCCCTTCATCCGCGCCGCCGACCGCCGGGCGCGGCGACCGGGGTCACCTGCTCACCGGCCACGCATGGCGTGCCCCGCCTCACTCAACGTACGACCGCCACGGCTGGTTCCACTCCGCACCGACGGGCTCAACCCCCGTACTCCACCAAGCTGGTGGGGACCACGATCTCCCGGGGCGGTGCCGGGGGGCCGCCCGTTCGCAGGCGGGACGCGAGCAGGCGGCCCGCCGCGCGGCCCAGTTCGTCGCTGTCGTACGCGACGAGCGTCAGCGGCAGCCCCAGCGCGTCGGCCAGCTCGAAGTCGTCGAAGCCCGCCAGGGCCACCTCCGCCTCACCGGCGGCACGGCGGGCGCGGTGGGCGCGGATCGCCCGGAACGCCCCTATCGTGTTGCGGTTGTTGGAGCAGAACAGCGCGGTGGGCGGCTCGGGCAGGGCGAGGAGTTCCGTGGCGGCGCGCGTGGCCTCGTGGGGTTCCGTCTGGCCCTGGCGGATGAGACGGGCGTCGGCGCTGAGGCCCGCATCGGCCAGGGCGGCCGCGTAGCCGCGCAGGCGTTCGGTGCCGGTGTGCACTGCGGGCGGTGAGCCGAGGAAGCCGATCCGGCGGTGTCCGCGGTCCAGGAGGCGGGCCGTGGCCGCGTGGGCGCCGCCGAAGTCGTCGACCAGGACGCAGTCGGCCGCGAAGCCCTCGGGCGGCCGGCTGGCGAGGACCACCGGCACTCCTTCGGCGACCGCCGCCGCGAGATGGCGCTGGTCGGCGCCGGCGGGCACGGCGATGATGCCGTCGACGCGGCGGGCCACGAGATCGGCCACCAACTCCCGTTCGGCGTGCGGGTCCTGGCCGGTGTTGCCGATGACCGTCTTGAGGCCGCCCTGGACGAGGACGGAGTCGACGCCGAGGGCGAGGCGCGAGTAGAAGGGGTTGGCGAGGTTGGTGACGACGAGTCCGACGAGGCCGGTGCCTCGGCCCAGCCTGAGGCTGCGGGCCACCTCGTTCGGGCGGTAGCCGAGCGCGGCGGCCGCCGCCCGGACCCGCTCGCGGGTGGCGGGCAGCACCTGAGGGTCGTCGCGCAGCACGCGGGACGCCGTCATGGCGCTGACTCCCGCGCGTTCGGCGACGTCCCGCAGGGTGGGCTGGCCGCCCCTTCTGCTCTGTTCCATGTCGTTCCGCCTCAGGTCACGGCCGCCACGTACGCCGCCGTCCCGATCAGTGCCGCGTCCTCGCCGAGTGCCGCGCGGCGCAGCGCCACCGCGGTGCCGCCGAGGCCCGCGCGCAGGGCCGGCCGGATCAGGTCCCACGAGGATGCCATGGCGCCGCCGACGACGAGGGCCGTCGCGTCGAAGTCGCGCAGGTGCGGGGCGAGGACGGCACCGAGGGTCGTGAAGGCCTCGTCGAGCACCTGGCGTGCCCGCCGCTCCCCCGCCCTCGCGCGCGCGGCGATCTCGCGTACGTCGAGGCGGGCGTCCAGGGGTGCCGTCGGGTCGTCGCCGCCGTAACGCGCCAGGATCGCTCGTCGCGACACGGTGTCCTCCAGCGGTCTGCCACCCGCCTTGAGGAGGTCGGCGCGGCCCTGTGGCGGCACGCCGGGACCTTCGCGTCGCACGTCGCCGTCGACGCCGAAGGCCGAGCCGACACCCGAACCCAGGGTGATGCCGACGCACCGGCGGTGGCCGCGCGCGGCGCCCGCCTGCCACTCGCCGAGCAGGAAGGCGTGGGCGTCGTTCAGGAAGACCGTGTCGGCGGGGCGCGGCCACACCCCGTCAAGGAGCACCGACCGCACGTCGATGCCGTACAGGTCGTCGAACTTGCCGACGGCCTCGTAGCGGGCGATGCCCTTGTCGTAGTCGAAGGGGCCGGGCACCGCCACGCCCCACACCTGTCCGGCGGGTGCCTCCAGGTCGCCCGCGCAGCGGACCACCGCGCCGAGGATCTGCTCGGCGGTGCCCCGGGCGTCGAGCGGCCGTCGCGTGCCCCGGGTGACGGTCGCCGTGTCCGGGTCCGCGAGGGCAGCCGTCACATGGGTGCCGCCGATCTCCAGGACGGGCCTCATGCGTCGCCGCCGGAAGGAGCAGACCGCACCAGGGCCTTGACGACCTTGACCGTGCGTGCGCCGATCGCCGCGAGGCGGTAGGGGCCGACGGCCGCGGGCACCGTCAGCGTCTCGGCGTAGGAGAGGCTGTGCCGCTCCCCCGCGGCCGTGTGCAGCATGACGCCCTCGCCGTCCACCACGTTCAGCACGTGGAAGCGGCCCGCCGTGTCGTCGTCGGCCTCCGCGCCGCCGTCCAGGACATGGCGGCGCACCTCGTAGAACATCTCGTCGAGGGCGCCGAGAAGTTCCTCGCGCCAGCCCTCGCCGCGCCGCAGCAAGCGCGGCTCCTGGACGAGGTCGCGTACGACGCTGTCGCCGCGCCGCTCGGTCTCCAGGTTGGCGAGACCGTGTGCGTAAGGGAGCGGGCGGGGCTCGCCGTTGGCGTCGGGGCGCAGCCAGTCGTAGAAGCGCAGGGAGTAGAGGTAGGGGGTGGCGCTGATCTCCAGGACGAGGTTTCCGGCGCCACTGGCGTGCGGGGTGCCTGCCGGGATCATGAAGAGGCGGCCCTGTTCGGCGGGGAAGGTCATGACGTGGTCCTCGGGGTCCATCGGCACCCCGTCGTGCGCGGCCTCCTCGATCTCCTTGCGGAAGAGGTCCAGGTCGGCGTCGTCGCGCAGGCCGAGGAAGACGCGGGTGTCCGGGCCGCCGAGGGTCAGGTAGTACGTCTCGTGCTGGGTGTAGGGCCAGCCGAACCGTTCCCGCATGTACGGCTCCTTGGGGTGGCAGTGCACCGAGAGGTTGCCGCCGCCCAGCGTGTCGAGGTAGTCGAAGCGGATCGGGAAGGAGGTGCCGAAGCGTGCGCTGACCTCGGGGCCGAGCAAGGCGTCGGGGTGCAGGACGCAGAGCAGCTGGAAGGGGATCTCGGCCTGTTGGCGCGGGTGGGTGCCGATGAGGACGCCCGATTCGGGGGCGATGAGTTCGTAGCCGAGGGCGGTGTTGCGGGCTCCGGGGTTGAAGCCGAGTTCGATCTGGGCCCAATGGCCGCCCCAGGGCGTGGAGTTGAAGTAGGGGCGGGTGCGTATGGGGCGTCGGCTGAGGTGGGTGAGGGTGGCGCGCAGTCCGTCGCCGTCGATGTAGGTGGGGCTGTCGTGGTCCTGCGTGTCGAGCCAGCCGTCGAGGTGGGGTGCGAGGGCGTCGCGGTGGCGGTCGAGGATGGGCCAGTCGATGTAGAAAAGGCGCCTCAAGTCGCCCTTGTCGTACGGCAGTCCGAGGTTGCGGCCGATGCCCATGGCCATGGCCGCCTCGGCGTGGCGCTTGGGCAGGTCGGCGTACCAGAGCAGGTCGTGCGGGAGGAGCGAGGCGCCGGGCCCGTGCAGGAGCAGCAGTTCCTGGGCCGACGGGCGCGGCGGGCGGGGGAGGTCGTCGAAGA
>NZ_WMBF01000375.1:0-6362 GCF_019400875.1 Streptomyces anatolicus
CGTCCGTGCGGTCGGACCCCTCTCGCATGAAGGTCGTGCCCCCTCCCATGAAGGTCGTGCCCCCCTCTCCCGAAGAACGGGAAAAACAGCGGCGAAAGTAGGGGTGGCGCAGGATAATTTCCGGAGTCTCCCCTTGTCGCGGAGAACCTTGCACGCATACGGTGTCCATACGCGAGGTTCTCCCGTGGAAGGTGGGACATGACGGAAATTCTTGTGCAGGCGGGTACGGAGGATGCGGCTCCGCCCGCTGAAGTGCGGGTGGTGGACCATCCGGCGTGGCCGGTGCTCAAGGACGCCGTGGAAGAGATCAGGCCCTGGCAGTCCGCGGACGGCTCCATCGACTTCGCGGCGGACGGTGCCCCGGCGAAGGCCGTCGTCGAACTGGCGGTGGACCGTGTGATGTCGGCTGTCGAGCAGCTCAGCCCGCTGCTGCCGCACGACGCCGCCTACCACCGGGCGCTCGTCGCCGATTTGCGCCGCTGGGTGGAGAACGGCTTCGCGGTGCCGGACTTCCTGGACTCCCTGCTCGCCTTCCAGCCCGCGGCGGACCGCAGGGACGGCCTGCAGCACCTGGTCGTCTTCCCGATGTACACGCAGAACGGCAACCCCGACCGCAACCTCGAAGCGGTCGTGCTGCGCATGGTCTGGCCCGAGTGGCTGGCCGAGCTCGAGCGCACGCGCTACGACAACCCGCTGTTCTGCGGCATCACCTTCGAGGACTTCACCGCCGGGTACGACACCAACTCGGCCGTCCTCTTCCCCGAGACCATCGCGGTCCGCGAGGCCCCCGAGCGCTTCTCCTGGGGCGGCATCTTCTGCGACCGCGAGGGGGCCCGCTTCCGCCGCGTCACCGAGGCCGCCGTCGACATCCTCGGCCTCGACCTGCCCGAGGACGTCGCCGCCATGGTCCACGACCAGAAGCGCTGCGAGGAGGCCTTCGTCCTGTGGGACATGGTCCACGACCGCACCCACAGCCACGGCGACCTGCCCTTCGACCCCTTCATGATCAAGCAGCGCCAGCCGTTCTGGATGTACGGCCTGGAAGAGCTGCGCTGTGACCTCACCGCCTTCAAGGAGGCCGTGAAGCTGGAGGCCGAGGGCAACCGCCACGGCCGTGACGTGCAGTACGCCATCCTCTTCGACCGCATGTTCCGCTTCCCGGTCACCGGCGACCGCACCCGTAACTACGACGGGCTCGGCGGCCAGCTCCTCTTCGCCTACCTCCACAAGCACGACGTGATCCGCTGGACCGACAACAAGCTCCGCATCGACTGGGAGCGCGCGCCGCAGGTCACCAACCAGCTGTGCGGCGAGATCGAGGACCTGTACCGGGCGGGCATCGACCGCCCGAAGCTGGTCCACTGGTTCGCCGCGTACGACCTGGTCTCCACCTACCTCGCCCCGCACCCCGGATCGCGCTGGGCCAAGGGCCCGGACGCCCTGGACACCTCGCTGCCGCCGCGCAAGCTCGTCGACGAGGTGCTTCCGGACGAGTTTCCGCTCAGCATGTTCTATGAGGCGCTCTCCAAGAAGCTGAAGAACGTGATCGCCTCCACCAAGGGGATCACCGCTTCCGCGGACGCCGAGAAGGTCGCCGCGTGAGCGGCCGCCAGGAGGAGGCGAGGACCATGTCCGCACTCGATGGAGCCGTCGTCGCGGTGGCCGGAGCCGGCGGAGCCGCCGGACGGGCCGCGCTGCTGAGGCTGGCCGAGGCGGGCGCCACGGTCGTGGCGTCGGACGCCGACCCGCTGAGCCTGCACGAGGCCGTGGACGCCGCCCGGTACGCGCACGGCGGGGCCACGGTCATAGGGGACACGGTCGACCTGCTGGATCTGGACGCCACCCGCGAGTGGGCGACGCGCACGGAGAAGGAGTTCGGGCGGATCGACGGTCTGGTCCACCTCGTCGGCGGCTGGCGCGGCAGCAAGAGCTTCGCCGAGACCGACCTCGCCGACTGGGACTTCCTGGAGAAGCTCCTGATCCGCACCGTGCAGCACACCTCCCTCGCCTTCGAGGACGGTCTGCGCCGCAGCGACCGGGGGCGTTACCTGCTGATCAGCGCGGCGGGCGCGACCAAGCCGACCGCGGGCAACGCGGCGTACGCGGCCTCCAAGGCGGCGGCCGAGGCGTGGACGCTCGCCCTCGCGGACGCCTTCCGCAAGGCGGGGGGCGAGGAAGGGCCGCGCGCGGCGGCTGCCATCCTGGTGGTCAAGGCGCTGGTGCACGACGCGATGCGCGCGGAGCGGCCCAACGCGAAGTTCGCGGGCTTCACGGACGTCAAGGAGCTGGCCGAGGCCATCGCCGGCGTCTGGGAGCGGCCCGCCGGGGAAGTGAACGGAAACCGCCTGTGGCTGACCGAGAAGCCGTGACCGCTGCCGCCAAAGATGCCGTGAACCCGCCGAAGACCGACGCCCGGCGCCACCACGACCCGCAGGTGCGCGGCTTCGCGAGCGACAACTACGCGGGCGCGCACCCCGAGGTCATGGCGGCCCTGGCGCTGGCCAACGGCGGCCACCAGGTCGCGTATGGCGAGGACGTGTACACGGACCACCTCCAGCAGGTGATCCGCGGCCACTTCGGCCCCACCGCCGAGGCCTTCCCGGTCTTCAACGGCACGGGCGCCAACGTGGTCGCGCTCCAGGCGGTCACCGACCGCTGGGGCGCGGTGATCTGCGCCGAGACCGCGCACATCAACGTGGACGAGGGCGGCGCCCCCGAGCGCATGGCCGGCATCAAGCTGCTCACGGTGCCGACGCCGGACGGCAAGCTCACCCCCGAGCTGATCGACAAGCAGGCGTTCGGCTGGGCCGACGAGCACCGCGCGATGCCGCAGGTCGTCTCGATCGCGCAGAACACCGAGCTGGGCACGCTCTACACGCCCGAGGAGATCCGCGCGATCTGCGACCACGCGCACCGGCTCGGCATGAAGGTGCACCTCGACGGCTCGCGGATATCGAACGCGGCGGCCGCGCTCGACGTGCCGATGCGCACGTTCACGAACGCGGTCGGCGTCGACATCCTCTCGCTGGGCGGCACGAAGAACGGCGCGCTGTTCGGCGAGGCGGTCGTGGTCATCAACCAGGACGCCGTGCGCCACATGAAGCACCTGCGCAAGATGTCCATGCAGCTCGCCTCCAAGATGCGCTTCGTCTCCGTGCAGCTGGAGGCCCTGCTCGCCAAGGACCTGTGGCTGCGCAACGCCCGGCACGCCAACGAGATGGCCCAGCGCCTCGCGGAGGGCGTCCGCTCGGTGCACGGCGTGGAGATCCTCTACCCGGTGCAGGCCAACGCCGTCTTCGCGCGCCTGCCGCACGACGTGAGCGAGCGGCTGCAGAAGAAGTACCGCTTCTACTTCTGGGACGAGGCGGCGGGCGTCGTGCGCTGGATGTGCGCGTTCGACACCCGCGAGGAGGACGTCGACGGGTTCCTCGCGGCGCTCAAGGAGGAGATGGCGCGCTGACCCGGCCCACGTAAGCCGCATAGTTATGCGACCGACCGTAAAGTCATTGACGTACGGCCGGTCGCGTTTCTATGCTCCGGTCCCATGCAGCTGATCCAGCAGGACCCGGACCTTTCCGCGTACTTGGCGGCCGACGACGTCATCGACCACCACCATCCACTCGTATGCGAGACCGCGGCGCGCCTCGCCGCGCGGGCCGCCGATTCATACGTATACGCGCAAGCGGCTTATGAGTACGTGCGCGACACCATCCCGCACTCCGCCGACAGCGGCGATATGCGCGTCACCTGGCGCGCCTCGGACGTCCTGGCGCAGGGCACCGGCATCTGCCACGCCAAGGCCCACGCGCTGGCCGCGCTGCTGCGCGCCGAGGACATCCCGGCCGCGCTCTGCTACCAGCGGCTGACCCATGACGCCGGAACCGGCCACTGCGTCCACGGCCTCGTCGCCGTACGTTTCCACGGGAGATGGCACCGGCAGGACTGCCGCGGCAACAAGCCGGGCGTCGACGCCCAGTTCTCGCTGGCCGGGGAGCGGCTGGCCTTCCTACCCGACGCCAAGTCCAATGAGATGGACTATCCGGTACTCTATGCTGCACCGCATCCGGTGGTCCTGAGCGTCCTGAAGAGCGCCCCGGACCGGCCGCACCTGTGGAAGAACCTCCCCGACGCGCTCTGACGAGCCCCGACACAGCAAGGCGCCGCCATGACACTCCCGCAAGTCCCGCCCCGCGCGCCCCTGACGCTCACCGTCTCCGACGAGGTGCGCGCCCTCGCGCCCGGCTTCACCCACGTCGCCATCGAGGCGCACGGCCTCGTCAACGGCCCCAGCACCGACGGCAGTTCGGCCCTTCTGGACGAAGCGGCGCGACGTCTTGCCGTACGCCTCGACGGGCGCGCCCCGCACGAGGACCCGCACATGGCCGCCTGGCGCGGCGCCTACACGGCCTTCGGCGCGAAGCCCTCGCGCACCCGCAACTCCGCCGAGGCGCTGGCCAAGCGGGCGCTCACCGACGGCGGACTGCCCCGGATCAACACCCTCGTCGACCTCTACAACGCGATCAGCGTGGCCCATCTGATCCCGGTCGGCGGCGAGGACCTTGACCTGATCAAGGGCGGTATGCGCCTGGTGCGGGCCACCGGAACCGAGGAGTTCGTGACCGCCGCGGCGGGGGAGCCGGTCGTCGAGCACCCCGAGGCGGGCGAGGTCGTGTGGTGCGACGACGAGGGCGTCACCTGCCGGCGCTGGAACTGGCGCCAGGGGCCGCGCACCCGCCTCACCGAGGAGTCGGTGAACGCGATCTTCCTGCTGGAGGGCATGGGCCCGGACGCCCGCCTCGAAGCCGCGGGCGCCGAACTCGCCGAGCTGCTGGAGAAGTTCAGCCCCGGCGCACGCGTCACCGTCCACGCGCCGCGCTAGCGCGCCCGCCCGAAGCCGGGCAGCCGGTCGGCCAGTTATCCGGTCAGCCCGCCTCGGCGGCCTTCACCTCGGCCGGGGTCGGCGCCGTCCCGCCGAGGTGCGCCGGCATCCACCACGTGTCGTCGGGGCCCTTGGGGCGCACGGGGTAGGCGCGCTGAGCGGCTTCCAGAAGCTCCTGGCAGCGCTCGCGCAGCCGCCGGGTGATCGCGCCCGCGTACTGGTCCTTGGGCGCCTCGACCGGCTCGCCGACCCGGATCGTGACCGGCAGGTGGCTGCGCTTGAAGTTGCGCGGCTGGCCCTTGGTCCACAGCCGCTGCGTGCCCCACAGGGCCACCGGGATGAGCGGCACCCCGGCCTCCTGGGCCAGGCGCGCGGCGCCCGACTTGAAGGTCTTGAGCGTGAACGACTGCGAGATCGTCGCCTCGGGGAAGACGCCGACGATTTCCCCGGAGCGCAGCGAGGCGAGCGCGTGGGCATAGGCGGCCTCGCCCTGCTTGCGGTCCACGGGGATGTGCTTCATTCCGCGCATCAGCGGCCCGGAGATCTTGTGCCGGAAAACCGACTCCTTGGCCATGAAGCGCACCAGTCGCTTCTGCGGAAGTGCCGCGAGCCCGTCGAAGATGAAGTCGAGATAGCTGATGTGATTGCTGACGAGGACCGCGCCGCCGGAGCGTGGGATGTTCTCCGACCCCTTGCAATCGATCTTCAGGTCCCATGCTTTGAACAGCGTTTTCGCTGCACCGATGACGGGACGGTAGACAAGCTCGGCCATGGGTGGGAAAGGCCCTTCGTTTCTGCCTGGCTAGCGGGTTTCCGGCGGAGGTTACGCAGCCGTAGGTTTTTCGGCGTTGCGCAGATCGTGCCCCAAGAACGGACGAGTGACCAGTCTTGGTGCCCGCATTCCGGGAGATTCTCATCACGTCGGAATCTTTTGCGGGTACGCGAGCGCTGAACCGGGGAGCGACCAGATCAGAGCCGAGGGGCGGGAGACGTAGGTGCCAGGAAGCGACACCGGGCGCGGGACCGGCGCGACGGATATCGGGCAGCGGCTGACCGATGCCGGACAAGGGCTGGGGGAGCGGGCGACGCTCGTGCAGTTCTCCAGCGCCTTCTGCCAGCCCTGCCGCGCCACCCGCAGGGTCCTCGCGGACGTGGCCTCGATGGTCCCCGGTGTGACCCACGTGGAGATCGACGCGGAGGACCACCTCGACCTCGTACGGGAGCTGCGCGTGCTCAAGACGCCGACCGTGCTCGTCCTTGACGCGCGGGGCCGCGAGGTGCGGCGCGCCGCCGGGCAGCCGCGCCGCGCCGATGTGATCGCCGCGCTGGGGGAGGCCGTATGACCGTCCGCCCCCCGGCCGGGCGCGCGCCAGTGACGTGTCTTGCATCTGCCGGAACGGACTTGACTGCGCGCGCCGCCTGTCGCGAGCCTGCTACCTCCGGCAGAAGGACAGCTCCATGACGGCATCGCCCGCCCTCGGTA
>NZ_WMBF01000376.1:0-6350 GCF_019400875.1 Streptomyces anatolicus
CGGCCGCCACGTCCCCCGAGGCTCCGGGCTCCCCGACCCCGCGCGCCGATGCTCCCGCGCCCTCGCAGTCCATGCCGTCCAGGCGACCGGGGCGTACGGAAGCGTCCCCGGTGCCGTCTTCGAAGACACCGAGGACGCCCACCTCCACCACACGGTCCGAGTCGCCACCTGCGGTCAGGGACAAGGGCAAGGCTTCCAAGGACAAGGCCTCCAAGGACAAGGAAAAGCCGAAGAAGCATCCCAAGCCGGACAAGACGCATTCAGGGCCGGACAAGAAGCCGCACTTCAAGCCGGACAAGCATCAGCGTCCGCGCTAGGAAGCGGTCCTCTTGTCCTTGCGGTTCGCGCGCAGCCACTCCTTGTTCATGTGGGTGATGGAGAACAGCGGAATGCCCTTGGGGCAGGCCGTGGCGCACTCACCGGTGAGCGTGCAGCCGCCGAAGCCCTCGTGGTCCATCTGCCCGACCATGTCAAGGACGCGGCTCTCCCGCTCGGGGGCGCCCTGCGGCAGGACGTTGAGGTGGTTGACCTTGGCCGAGGTGAAGAGCATCGCCGAGCCGTTGGGGCAGGCCGCCACGCACGCCCCGCAGCCGATGCACTCGGCGTGCTCGAAGGCGAAGTCGGCGTCGGGCTTGGGCACCGGGGTGGCGTGCGCGTCGGGCGCGGAGCCGGTCGGGGCGCTGATGTAGCCGCCGGACTGGATGATCCGGTCGAAGGCCGTGCGGTCCACGACCAGGTCCTTGACGACCGGGAAGGCGGCGGCGCGCCACGGCTCGATGTCGATGGTGTCGCCGTCCTTGAAGGACCGCATGTGGAGCTGGCAGGTGGTGGTGCGCTCGGGGCCGTGCGCGTCGCCGTTGATGACGAGCGAGCAGGCGCCGCAGATGCCCTCGCGGCAGTCGTGGTCGAAGGCGACGGGGTCGTCGCCCTTGACGATGAGTTCCTCGTTGAGGGTGTCGAGCATTTCCAGGAACGACATGTCCTTGGAGATGCCGTCCACCTCGTAGGTGGCCATGGTGCCGGGGGCGTCGGCGTTCTGCTGGCGCCAGACGCGCAGGGTGAGCTTCATGCGTAGCTCCGCTGAGTGGGGTGGACGTAGTCGAAGACGAGGTCTTCCTTGTGCAGGACGGGGGCGGCGCCGGTGTCGGTGAACTCCCAGGCGGCGGCGTAGGAGAACTCCTCGTCGCGGCGCTCGGCCTCACCGTCGGGGGTCTGGGACTCCTCGCGGAAGTGGCCGCCGCACGACTCGGCGCGGTGCAGGGCGTCCAGGCACATCAGCTCGGCCAGCTCCAGGTAGTCGACGACCCGGTTGGCCTTCTCCAGGGACTGGTTGAACTCCTCGCCGGTGCCGGGCACCTTGATCCGGCGCCAGAACTCGTCACGGATCTGCGGGATGCGCTCAAGGGCCTTGCGCAGCCCGGTCTCGGAGCGGGCCATGCCGCAGAACTCCCACATCACTTCGCCCAGTTCGCGGTGGAAGGAGTCGGGGGTGCGGTCGCCGTCGACGGCGAGCAGGCGGGCGAGGCGGTCCTCGGTCTCGCTCAGCACCTCGCGCACGACGGGGTGTTCGGCGCCGACCTCGTCCTTGTGCGGGTTGCGGGCGAGGTAGTCGTTGATGGTCGAGGGCAGCACGAAGTAGCCGTCGGCGAGGCCCTGCATGAGCGCGCTCGCGCCGAGCCGGTTCGCGCCGTGGTCGGAGAAGTTCGCCTCACCGATCGCGAAGAGCCCGGGGACGGTGGTCTGCAGGTCGTAGTCGACCCACAGGCCGCCCATCGTGTAGTGCACGGCGGGGTAGATCCGCATCGGCGTCCTGTACGGGTCCTCGTCGGTGATCCGCGCGTACATGTCGAAGAGGTTGCCGTACTTGGCCTCGACCTTCTTCTTGCCCATGCGCTTGATGGCGTCGGCGAAGTCGAGGTAGACGCCCTGCCCGCCCGGGCCCACGCCGCGGCCCTCGTCGCATACGTTCTTGGCGGCGCGGGAGGCGATGTCGCGGGGCACGAGGTTGCCGAAGGAGGGGTAGATGCGCTCCAGGTAGTAGTCGCGCTCGTCCTCGGGGATCTCGTTGGCCGGGCGGGTGTCGCCCTTGGCCTTGGGCACCCAGATCCGGCCGTCGTTGCGCAGCGACTCGCTCATCAGGGTGAGCTTGGACTGGTGGTCGCCGGTGCGCGGGATGCAGGTGGGGTGGATCTGCGTGAAGCAGGGGTTGGCGAAGTAGGCGCCGCGCCGGTGGGCCCGCCAGACGGCCGTGGCGTTGGAGTTCATGGCGTTCGTCGACAGGTAGAAGACGTTGCCGTAGCCGCCGGATGCGAGGACGACGGCGTCCGCGAAGTACGTCTCGATCCTGCCGGTGATCAGGTCGCGGGCGACGATCCCGCGGGCCCGCCCGTCGACCACGATCACGTCGAGCATCTCGGTGCGCGGGTGCATCTCCACGTTCCCGGCCGCGATCTGCCGGCTCAGCGCCTGGTAGGCGCCGAGGAGCAGCTGCTGGCCCGTCTGCCCGCGTGCGTAGAACGTACGGGAGACCTGCACGCCGCCGAAGGAGCGCGTGTCGAGGAGGCCGCCGTACTCGCGGGCGAACGGCACGCCCTGCGCGACGCACTGGTCGATGATCTCGACCGAGATCTGCGCGAGGCGGTGCACGTTGGACTCACGGGCGCGGAAGTCGCCGCCCTTGACGGTGTCGTAGAAGAGGCGGTGGACCGAGTCACCGTCGTTGCGGTAGTTCTTCGCGGCGTTGATGCCGCCCTGCGCGGCGATCGAGTGCGCCCGGCGCGGCGAGTCCTGGTAGCAGAACTGCACGACGTGGTAGCCCTGTTCGGCGAGCGTGGCACCGGCCGCGCCGCCCGCGAGCCCCGTGCCGACGACGATCACGGTGTGCTTGCGGCGGTTGGCGGGGTTGACCAGCTTCGCCTGGAAGCGGCGGGTGTCCCAGCGCTCGGCGATCGGCCCGGACGGGGCCTTGTCGTCGACGACGGGCTCGCCGACCGCGTACTCAGCAAAGGCACTCATCTAGCTCACCACTCCGGTCATGACACCCACGGGGACAGAAATGAAGCCGACCGTCAGCACCAGCGCGAGGCCGTTGGCGACGGCCTTCAGGGAGCGGTCGCGGACCCTGCTGCCGACGCCCAGCGTCTGCGCGGCACTCCACAGGCCATGGCGCACGTGCAGGCCCATGGCGAGCATGGCGGTGATGTAGATGACGTTGCCGTACCAGGTCGAGAAGGTGTCGACGACGTTGTTGTACGGCTTGCCCTCCTCGAAGCCCGGGTGCACGTGGCCGGTGGTGAGGTCGAGGATGTGCCAGACGATGAAGAGGCCGAGGATGACGCCGCCCCAGCGCATGGTGCGCGTGGCATAGGTGGCGCGCGGCTTCTTGTGCACGTATCCGGTGGGGCGCGCCTTGATGTCGCGGCGGCTCAGCTGGTACGCCGACACGCCGTGCGCGACCACCGAGGCGAGCAGCACCACGCGCGCGATCCACAGCCCCCACTCACGGTGGAGTACCGGCTCTCCCATGACCCGCAACCAGTGCGCGTAGGCGTCGAAGCCGGCGGCACCCAAGAAGATCTTGGCGTTTGCCGCCATGTGAACCACAAGGTAAGCGATCATCACGAGACCGCTCGCGGCCATGACTGCCTTCTTGCCTACCGTCGAGTCCCACATGGAACGGGTCCTCGACGTGCTCGTCGTGCGAGTCGCCAGAGTCATGGGACCGGATGCTATGCCCACTCATCGCAAGTGCACCAACTGTAGAAACACATGCTTTCCATAGGGAACGCCTATCGAGGGTCTTCGGCTCGTGCCGGACGTCAGGGCGGGGGCGCGGCGACAGGGCCGGGACGCCTGGCCCCGGCCGTGCGGCGCACCGCGTCGAGCAGCTCCGCCTGCCGCAGCGACCGCGCCCCCCTGGGTGCCCCGCCCGTGCCGGAGCGCACCGCGCGGACGAACGCCCGAAGGGTGCCCGCCACCTGGTCGTGCGGGCTCAGCCGCAGCTCGCGCCGCTCCGCCGGTCCCGTGACCCGCAGCACCGGCTGGTGGTCGGCGGGCGGGGTGAAGGCGGGCTCCACCCGGATGGTGCCCTCGCTGCCCCACAGTTCGTAGGCGGAGCGGTAGGCGTGCGCCATGCCGAAGGTGAGGTGGCCGGTCACCCCGGCCGGGGTGCGGACGAGGACGGCGCCGGAGGTGTCGACGGCAGACCCGGGGCCGTACTCCAGACACGCCCCCACCACCTCCACCTCCGCGCCGAGGAAGTGCAGTGCGGCGCGCACCGGGTAGTAGCCGATGTCGAGGAGGGCGCCGCCGCCGAGGTCGGGGCGGTGCCGGATGTTCCCGGGGGGTGGCGGCGGCACGGCGAAGGCGGCGCTGAACGACCGGAGTTCGCCGATCGCCCCGGAGCCGAGCAGTTCCCGTACCACCGCGTGCTGCGGGTGGTGCAGGAACATCACGTTCTCCATCAGCACGAGGCCGCGCTCACGCGCCAGGGTGAGGAGCGCCGAGGTGCGGGCCGGGTCCGCGGTGAGCGGCTTCTCGGCGAGGACGTGCTTCCCGGCGAGGAGGGCCCGCTCCACCCACTCGGCGTGCAGGGCGACGGGCAGCGGCACATACACGGCGTCGACACCGGGCCGCTCGAGGAGTTCCTGGTAGCCCTCGACGGCCGCGCAGCCGTAGTCCCGCGCCAATGCCGCCGCCCGGTCGCGGTCCCGGCTGGCCACCGCGACGAGCGCGGTCCCGGGCGCGGCGGCCATGGCGGGCAGCATGCGGCGGCGGGCGATGTCCGCCGTGCCCATGACGGCGATGCGCACCGGCGCCTCGCGGGGCCCGGCCAGGGGCTGCGTGGCGCTCATGCCTGCCGTGCCCCCATCGCGTGGAGGCAGGCGAGGAGGGTACGGGCCTGGACGTTGAGGTAGTGGCCGTGCCGGACCAGGGCGCTGAGCTGGGCGACGGTCGCCCAGGCGAAACCGGGGGGCGGGTCGGCCGGGGCCTGCCGCTCGTCCTCGGCCTCGATCACCAGGTAGCGGTTCTCGGCGTCGAGGAAGCGGCCTCCCTCCTCCGAGTGGACGGCCTCGTAGCGGATGCGGGCGGGGTCGGCGCCGAGCACGGTGTCCAGGAAGGCGGGGCGGTCCGCCGGGGGCAGGCCGGCGTAGTTCTCCGGCGCGTACTGGACGGTGGGGGCCAGTTCCACGGTGTCGAGGAAGCCGCCCTCGACGCGGGCGTGCACCAGGACGTGCAGGACGCCGTCGAAGGCGCGCGCCAGAAAGGCGGCGACCCCCTTGCTCCGGGGCCGCACCAGGGGCTGCGTCCAGCCGGTGACCTCCCGGCTGTCGGCGTGCACCCGCACCGCCACGACGTCGAACCAGCGCCCGCTGTCGGAGCTGATCCGGTCCTCGGTGCGGTGCCAGCCGGGCAGCTCCGCCAACGGGACCCGCTCGGCCTCCACGTCGTGGCGGGCGCGCTCGGCGGTGAACCAGGACAGCAGCTCGGTGTCGGGGAGCAGGGCGCCGGAGCGGGGGTCGAGGGAGCGGGCGAGGGCCTGCGCGAAGGCGTCACCGCCCGAGGTGTTCCGCCCGGTCGGCGGGAAGCAGGCGAGGACGGTACGGGAGTCCATGTTCACCACGTTGTCCCGGTGCAGCAGCTCCGCCAGCTGACCGAGCGTCAGCCAGCAGAAGTCGTCGTACAGCGGGACGTCGTCGTCCGCGTCCACCTCGACGATCATGTTGCGGTTGCTCTTGCGGAAGAACCACGAGCCGTGCTCGGACTGGAGCACGTCGGCGAGGACCCGGCCCCGGCGTGGGCCGTTGAAGTACTCGATGTACTTCACGTCGGCGCCCTTGTGGACCTTGGTGTAGTTGCTGCGGGTGGCCTGGACGGTGGGCGAGAGCTGGAGCAGGTTGGGGTTGCCGGGCTCCATCTTGGCCTGCATCAGGCAGTGCGGCACGCCGTCGAACTCCTTGACCAGGATGCCCAGGATGCCCACCTCGGGCTGTTTGATGACCGGCTGGTGCCACGCCCGGTAGGGGCCCTCGTCCGAGGTCACACGCAGCCCCTCGACGGTGAAGAACTTCCCGCTGGCGTGTACGAGGTTTCCGGTGCCCTCCTCGAAGGACCAGCCCTCGAGTGCCGCGAAGGGGATCCGCTCGACCCGGAACCGGTGGGCGCGGCCCCGCCCGGCCAGCCACTCGGCGAAGTCCTCGGTGCGCAGGTGGGCGCCCTGGGTGGCGGCGGCGGACCGGGCGACCCGGTCGGTGAGCCCGGTCTCCTCGCGCGGCCGCAGGGCGGGCGACCGCAGGGGGTGCGACAGCATGCGGGGTTCTCCTGGTGTGTGCGGGGGCGGATGCGTACGG
>NZ_WMBF01000377.1:0-6297 GCF_019400875.1 Streptomyces anatolicus
AGAAACCCCAAGCGTCCGCCAGCTCCGAGGCGCCCCGCCCGCCATCGCACGCGAGTGCGACTCGCACCACTGACACACCGTCCCCCCTTTCCCAGGCCGACTCGACACCTGGTCGACAGATTCCGTCGCGTAACCAAAAGGCAACAACGGAATCACTTGTTGGACTATCCCTGCTCTGTCAGGATCGGCACTCAAATCGATCTGGAGCTACGCCGACCCCACGGGACGGGGAGGGCGGCGGAGGAGAGCGTCATGCACAACTTCCAGGCGCGGGACCACTTCGCGGACGGCGCGCAGTACATCGCCGGACGGCTGACCAAGGGCACCTCCGGCCGGACCCACGCGGTCGTGGACCCGGCCACCGCCGAGGAGGTCCACTCGTACGAACTGGCCGGCAGAGACGACGTGGACGCCGCCGTCGCCGCCGCGGCAGAGGCGTTCCCCGCCTGGGCCGGCGCCACCCCGGGCGAGCGCTCGGACGCCATGCACCGCTTCGCGGCCGTGCTGGCCGACCGCGCCGAGGAGTTCGCGCAGGCCGAGTCCCTGCAGTGCGGCAAGCCGATCAAGCTGAGCCGGGAGTTCGACGTCCCCGGCACCGTCGACAACACCGCCTTCTTCGCGGGCGCCGCCCGCCACCTCCAGGGCCAGTCGGCCGGCGAGTACACCGGGGACCACACCTCGTACGTACGCCGTGAGCCCATCGGCGTCGTCGGCTCCATCGCGCCCTGGAACTATCCGCTCCAGATGGCCGCCTGGAAGGTTCTCCCGGCGATCGCGGCCGGCAACACCATCGTCCTGAAGCCCGCCGAGCTGACGCCCTTCACCTCGCTCCTGTTCGCGCAGGCCGCCACCGAGGCCGGTATCCCGGACGGCGTCGTCAACATCATCTCGGGCGCGGGCAAGGACGCCGGTGAACACCTCGTCGGCCACCCGGACGTGGCCATGACCTCCTTCACCGGCTCCACCGGCGTCGGCAAGCGCGTCGCCGAGATCGCCACCGCCACCGTCAAGCGGCTCCACCTTGAGCTGGGCGGCAAGGCGCCCTTCGTGGTCTTCGACGACGCCGACCTGGAAGCCGCCGTGCACGGCGCGGTCGCGGGCGCGCTCATCAACTCCGGGCAGGACTGTACGGCCGCCACGCGCGCGTACGTGCAGCGTCCGCTCTACGATGCCTTCGTGGCGGGCGTCGCCGACCTCATGGCAAGCGTGCGGCTCGGCGATCCGTTCGACCCGAGCACCGACATGGGGCCGCTCATCTCGCACGTGCACCGCGACCGGGTCGCCGGATTCGTCGACCGCGCCCGCTCCTACGCGCGCGTGGTGACCGGCGGCGAGGCGCTCCAGCACCCCGGCGCGTACTACAAGCCCACCCTCGTCACCGACGCCGCGCAGGACAGCGAGATCGTGCAGTCCGAGATCTTCGGGCCCGTCCTCGTCGTCCTGCCCTTCGACTCCGACGACGAGGGCATCCGCCTCGCCAACAACACGCCGTACGGCCTCGCCGCCTCCGCGTGGAGCCGCGACGTGTTCCGCGCCAACCGCGCCACCCGTGAGATCAAGGCGGGGTGCGTCTGGGTCAACGACCACATCCCGATCCTCAGCGAGATGCCGCACGGCGGCTACAAGGCCTCGGGCTACGGAAAGGACATGTCCGCGTACTCATTCGAGGAGTACACACAGGTCAAGCACGTCATGTTCGACAACACCGCGGTGGTCCGCAAGGACTGGCACCGCACGATCTTCGGGGACCGGTAGTCACGTCGTCACAGGCCGCCCGACCAGCGGCCGCCTTCCTCCCGAAAGGGCAACCACGCGCATGGAGCAGTACGAGCCCGAACTCCCCCAAGCTCTCAACTCCGTTCGAGCAGGGAGGGACCCCCTCACCCCGGCCCAGCTGGCCGCCATGCACCGCAGCCTGCGGAACGGCAGGGGTTCCCTGACCCGCCGTTCCCTGCTGCGCGCCGCCACCGGCGGCACGCTCGCCGTCGGCGGACTCGGGGCGCTGAGCGCCTGCGGGATCCCCGCCGCGGGCAAGGGCCAGGGTGATGTCTCGTCCGAGGACCACTCGGTCAAGGAGAAGCGGATCACCTTCTCCAACTGGACCGAGTACATGGACGTCGACGAGAAGGACAAGAACAGGCGGCCCACACTGGCGGCGTTCACGAAGCGCACCGGGATCGAGGTCAAGTACACCGAGGACATCAACGACAACGTCGAGTTCTTCGGGAAGATCAAGCCGCAGCTCGCCGCCGGCCAGGACACCGGCCGTGACCTGATCTGCGTCACGGACTGGCTCGCCGCGCGGCTCATCCGTTTCGGGTGGGTCCAGAAACTGGACCCGGCCAACCTGCCGCACGCGTACACCAACCTGTCGACCCAGTTCCGCAACCCCGACTGGGACCCGGGACGGGCCTACTCGTACCCCTGGACCGGCATCTCTACGGTCATCGCCTACAACAAGAAGGCGACCGGCGGGAAGAAGATCACCTCGGTGTCGCAGCTGCTCGAGGACCCCAAGCTGAAGGGGCGCGTCGGATTCCTCTCCGAGATGCGCGACACCGTCGGCATGACCCTCATCGACATGGGCAAGGATCCCGCGGACTTCACCGACGACGACTTCGACGCGGCCATCGCCCGTCTCCAGAAGGCTGTCGACAAGCGGCAGATCCGCCGCTTCACCGGCAACGACTACACCTCGGACCTCGCCAAGGGCGACATCGCCGCCTGCCTCGGCTGGGCCGGCGACGTCGTACAGCTCCAGGCCGACAACCCGGACATCGGCTTCCACATCCCCGACGCGGGTTACATCACGTCCACGGACAATCTGCTGGTCCCGAACAAGGCGCGGCACAAGAGCAACGCCGAGCGGCTCATCGACTATTACTACGAGCCGGAGCCGGCGGCGCGCCTCGCGGCGTACATCAACTACGTGTGTCCGGTGGACGGAGTGCGGGACGCTCTCGCGAAGATCGACAAGGACGCGGCGGCGAATCCTTTGATCCTTCCCGACAAGGAGATGAAGGAGAAGTCCCGGGCGTTCCGGTCGCTCACGCCTAAGGAAGAGACCGCGTACGAGGAGAAGTTCGCGAAGCTGACCGGCGTGTGACGCCGAGTGGGCTGTGGCCGCTTGGACCTGCGGGTCCGTTGTGGCTGGTCGCGCAGTTCCCCGCGCCCCTGAAGGGGCGCCTCCGTTGCCCCTCTACTCTCCCCTGGACCCCACCATGACCACTGCTCAAGAACACGGCGGCGATGTCCGTCTCACCGGGATCAGCAAGACGTACGGCTCCTTCACCGCCGTGCATCCGCTCGACCTCACCGTGCCGCAGGGTTCCTTCTTCGCGCTGCTCGGCGCGTCCGGCTGCGGCAAGACCACCACGCTGCGCATGATCGCCGGCCTGGAGGAGCCCAGCTCCGGCACCGTCCACCTCGGCGACCAGGACGTCACGGCCCTGCCGCCGTACAAGCGGCCGGTGAACACCGTCTTCCAGTCCTACGCGCTCTTCCCGCACCTGGACATCTTCGAGAACGTCGCCTTCGGCCTGCGCCGCCGCGGCATCAAGTCCGTGAAGAAGCAGGTCGGCGAGATGCTCGACCTCGTACAACTCGGCGAGCAGGCCCGCAAGAAGCCCCACCAGCTCTCCGGTGGCCAGCAGCAGCGCGTCGCCGTCGCCCGCGCCCTGATCAACCACCCCAAGGTGCTCCTCCTCGACGAACCCCTCGGCGCCCTCGACCTCAAGCTGCGCCGCCAGATGCAGCTCGAGCTCAAGCGCATCCAGACCGAGGTCGGCATCACCTTCGTGCACGTCACGCACGACCAGGAGGAGGCCATGACGATGGCCGACACCGTGGCCGTGATGAACGGCGGCCGCGTCGAACAGCTCGGCGCCCCCGCCGACCTCTACGAGAACCCGCGCACCACCTTCGTCGCCAACTTCCTCGGCACCTCCAACTTCATCGAGGCCGAGGTCGCCGCCAGGAGCGGCGACGCCCTCATCCTCAAGGCGGGCGACTGCAAGCTCACGCTGCCCACCGCCCGATGTACGGGTCCCACCGCCACCGGCGGCAGGCTCCTGGCCGGCGTACGGCCCGAGAAGATCTCCCTCACGCACGCCGACGACGCGGGGCAGATCCCCGAGGGCCGCAACCGCATCACCGGACGCATCGCCGACAGCAGTTTCATCGGCGTCTCCACGCAGTACGTCATCGACAGCCCCGCCTGCGACTCCTTCGAGGTGTACGCGCAGAACATCGAGCGCGACGCCCGCCTCACCCCGGGCGCCGAGGTCGTCCTGCACTGGAACCCCGCGCACACCTTCGGCCTCGACGCCGCTCAGGATGTCGAGGCGGGCGCCTCCAAGGTCGAGGAGGACGCCTCCGCATGACGACGACCCTCACCGAAGCGCCACCGGCGAAAGACCCCGAAGACCCGGCTCCCGCACCGCGCGGGCCCCGCAGGCGCGGCCGCCTCGTCCCCTACTGGCTGCTGCTCCCCGGCATCCTCTGGCTGATCGTCTTCTTCGCGCTGCCGCTGGTCTACCAGGCCTCGACCTCCGTACAGACCGGGTCGCTCGAAGAGGGCTTCAAGGTCACCTGGCACTTCGCCACCTACTGGGACGCGGCAACCGACTACTGGCCGCAGTTCCTGCGCTCGGTGCTCTACGCCGGTTCCGCCACCGTCCTGTGCCTGCTGCTCGGCTATCCGCTCGCCTATCTGATCGCGTTCCGCGCGGGCCGCTGGCGGAACATCATCCTTGTGCTGGTCATCGCGCCGTTCTTCACCAGTTTCCTCATCCGTACGCTGGCGTGGAAGACGATCCTCGCGGACGGCGGCCCCCTCGTGGGCGCCCTCAACTCCCTGCACGTCCTGGACGTCACCAGCTGGCTGGGCGTCACCGACGGCGACCGGGTCCTCGCCACCCCGCTGGCGGTGATCTGCGGGCTCACGTACAACTTCCTGCCGTTCATGATCCTGCCGCTCTACACCTCGCTGGAGCGCATCGACGGACGGCTGCACGAGGCCGCGGGCGACCTCTACGCCAAGCCGTCCACGACCTTCCGCAAGGTGACCTTCCCGCTCTCCATGCCGGGCGTGGTCTCCGGAACGCTGCTGACCTTCATCCCGGCGGCGGGCGACTACGTGAACGCGGACCTGCTCGGCTCGACCGACACCCGCATGGTCGGCAACGTCATCCAGACGCAGTTCCTGCGCGTCCTGGACTATCCGACGGCGGCCGCCCTGTCCTTCATCCTCATGGCCGCCATTCTTTTCATGGTGACCTTCTACATCCGCAAGTCGGGGACGGAGGATCTCGTCTGATGGCCGTTCTTCGCTGGCTGCGGCGCAATCTCGTCGTCATCGCGGGCCTGTGCACGCTCGCCTATCTGCTCCTGCCGAACGTCGTCGTCACGGTGTTCTCCTTCAACAAGCCGAAGGGGCGCTTCAATTACTCCTGGCAGGAATTCTCGACCGACGCCTGGCGGGACCCGTGCGGCGTCGCCGACATGTGCGGATCGCTCGCCCTGAGCCTCCAGATCGCCGCCTGGGCGACGATCGGCGCGACCGTGCTCGGCACGATGATCGCCTTCGCCCTGGTGCGCTACCGCTTCCGGGCGCGCGGCGCCATCAACTCGCTGATCTTCCTGCCGATGGCGATGCCCGAGGTCGTCATGGCCGCCTCGCTGCTCACGCTCTTCCTCAACATGGGCGCGCAGCTCGGCTTCTGGACCGTCCTCATCGCCCACATCATGTTCTGCCTCAGCTTCGTGGTGACCGCCGTCAAGGCGCGCGTCATGTCGATGGACCCCCGCCTGGAACAGGCCGCGCAGGACCTCTACGCCGGTCCCGTGCAGACCTTCCTGAGGGTCACGCTGCCGATCGCCGCCCCCGGCATCGCGGCGGGCGCGCTGCTCGCCTTCGCGCTCTCCTTCGACGACTTCATCATCACGAATTTCAACGCGGGCTCGACCGTGACATTCCCCATGTTCGTCTGGGGATCCGCACAGCGGGGCACGCCCGTTCAGATCAATGTGATCGGTACGGCGATGTTCCTCGTCGCCGTCCTGCTCGTACTCGCCGGAATGCTGGCCGGCAAGCGCCGCAACAAGCAGTCCCGGTAATTCCCGCCATTTCAGAAGGAGTGGAAATCATGGCCCCTAGCGCCATGCTGTCCATTTCTGGGGGCAGCGCCCCCAGACCCCACGGTTGGACCAAGTCCCTCTCCGACGCCCAGCCGGTCTCGTACTGGCTGGACGACCCCGGCAGGCCCGCCCCCGAGCCCGCCCTCACCGGCGACGACC
>NZ_WMBF01000378.1:0-6286 GCF_019400875.1 Streptomyces anatolicus
AACAGGCGGCCCCGAGGGGCGAGGGCCCGCCCAACCGCCCAGGGGCGAGAAAAAGCAGCCCGTCGGCGGGGGACGACCAACGGGCTGCCATGGTGCCGCAGTGGTCCTACGCCGGGACGGCCGCCACCCCGCGGCCTACCGGACCGAATGCTCCTCCGCCGGGAACGCCCCGCCCACCACATCCTCCGCGAACGCCCTGGCCGCGCCGGCCATCACGCCCCGCAGGTCCGCGTACTGCTTCACGAAGCGCGGCATCTTGCCGCCCGTGAGGCCCAGCATGTCCGTCCAGACCAGGACCTGCGCGTCGCACTCGGCGCCCGCGCCGATCCCGACGGTCGGGATGTGCAGGGAGCGGGTGACCTCCGCCGCCAGGTCCGCGGGGACCAGTTCCAGGACGACCGCGAACGCGCCCGCGTCCTGCGCCGCCTTGGCGTCCCGCAGCAGGCGGTGGGCCGCCTCCTCGCCACGGCCCTGGACGCGGTAGCCCATGGTGTTCACGGACTGCGGGGTCAGGCCGAGATGGGACATGACGGGGATGCCGGACTGGACGAGGAGTTCGGTCTGGGCCAGGGAGCGTTCGCCGCCCTCCAGCTTGACCGCGCCGACGCCCGCCTCCTTCACCAGACGGGTCGCCGAGCGCAGCGCCTGCACGGCGCCCTCCTGGTAGGAGCCGAACGGCAGGTCGCCGACGATCAGGGCGCGCGAGGTGCCCCGCACGACCGCCGCCGACAGCATGGTCATCTCGTCAAGGGTGACGGGCACGGTGGTCTCGTACCCGAGGTGGCAATTGCCCGCCGAGTCCCCGACGAGCATGACGGGGATGCCCGCCTCGTCGAAGACGGACGCGGTCATCGCGTCGTAGGCGGTGAGCATGGGCCACTTCTCGCCGCGCTCCTTGGCGGCGGTGATGTCGCGCACAGTGATGCGTCGCGTGCCCTTGCCGCCGTACAGCGCCTTGTCGCTGTCGGGGCCTCGCTGGGCGTCGGCGCTCTTCTGGGCAGCCGGAAGCTGCGTCATCGCAACGGCTCCTTATGTCATCTCGAGGCGCCCTGACGGCGTCCCCGGATCCCCTCCATGGTGGCACCACGTGCCGCCCCGGGGCTAGTGGCCCCACAGGTAATCCGCTAATCCGCTCGTCCGTTCGATTCGCCGGGCGCCCCGCCGGTTGCTCCGTCGGTAAAGTTCTTCCAATACGAGACGGTCTCGTATCGAAATTGACCTACGCTGGTCCGTATGTCAACTTCCGCCATCCCCGCCCCGCCCCGCATACCGGAGGCCGTGCACCGGCGCCGCTGGGCGATCCTCGGCGTCCTGATGCTGAGCCTGCTGATCGTCGTACTCGACAACTCGATCCTGAACGTCGCCATCAAGACGATCTCCACCCCCGAACCGACCGGACTCGGCGCGACCCAGGGCGAGCTGGAGTGGGCGATCAACTCCTACACGCTCGTCTTCGCCGGCCTGCTCTTCACCGCGGGCCTGCTCGGCGACCGGCTCGGCCGCAAGAAGGTCCTGATCGCGGGGCTCGTCGTCTTCGGCATCGGCTCCGCGTTCGCCGCGCAGTCCGGCTCGCCGGTCCAGCTCATCGTGTTCCGCGCGCTGATGGGCCTCGGCGCCGCCTTCGTGATGCCCGCCACGCTCGCCGTCCTTATGAACGTGTTCGAACGCGAGGAGCAGCCCAAGGCCATCGGCATCTGGGCGGGCGGCGTCGGCCTCGCCATCGCCATCGGCCCGATCACCGGCGGCGTGCTCCTCGACCACTTCTGGTGGGGCTCGGTCTTCCTCATCAACGTACCGATCGTGATCGTCGCGGTCGCCCTGATGATCTGGCTGGTGCCCGACTCGCGCGACCCCGAGCCGGGCCGCGTCGACCTCGTCGGCGTCGCGCTCTCCGTCGTCGGCCTCGTCCTGCTCGTCTACGGCATCATCAAGGGCGGCCAGCTCGCCGACTTCACCGACCCGGCGGTCCTCGGCACCGTCCTGGCGGGCCTCGCCGTCCTCGTCGCCTTCGTGCTGTACGAGAAGCGCTGCGACCACCCGTCGGTCGACATCTCGTATTTCAAGAACCGCGTCTTCTCAGCGGCGATCAGCGCCATCGCGCTCGTCTTCTTCGCGCTGATGGGCGTGACCTTCTTCTCGGTCTTCTACACCCAGAGCGTGCGCGGCTACTCTCCGCTGCAGACGGGCCTGTTGATGCTGCCGCTCGCCGCGGCGCAGCTCATCTTCGCGCCGCGCGCCCGCCTGGTCGTCGACCGCTTCGGCGTACGGGCCGTGTGCACCGGCGGGCTGCTCCTGGTGATGGCGACGCTCGCGTCCTTCACGATCCTCGACGCCGATACGCCGATCTGGATCCTTGAGGTCATCTTCTTCCTCATGGGCACCGGCATGGCGCACATCATGACGCCCACCAGCGTCGTGATCATGCAGGCCCTGCCGCGCGAGAAGGCCGGATCTGCCTCCGCGCTCAGCAACACCTTCCGCCAGGTCGGCGGCGCGCTCGGCATCGCGGTCCTCGGCTCGGTGCTCTCCACCGCCTACCGCAACGGCGTCGAGGAGAAGCTGACGCTGCTCCCCGAAAGCGCCCGGCACACCGCCGGGGAGTCCATCGAGGCGACCCTGGGCGCCGCCGCACGGCTCGGGCCCCGCGGCGAGCCCCTGGTCGCCGCCGCCAACGACTCGTTCCTGCACGCCATGCACGTCACGGCGCTGTGGGGCGCGGGCGTCGCGGTGATCGGCTCGCTCGTCGTCTTCCTCTTCCTGCCCGGGCGTACGCCGAAGGAGCCCCGCCCCCAGGAGAAGGAGGCCGAGCCGGTGGGCGCGGCAGGGCACTGAGGGAGCCGAGCGGCCGCGGGGGGAGGCGGCTGAGGGAGAATCGGCCCGGCAACAGGCGCGGAGAGAGCGGAGACGACGTGGTCCACATCGCCAAGGGCGGCCGGGGGCGGCCCCGGAGCGAGGCCGTGGAGCAGGCCATCATCGAGGGCGTGGTGCGGCTCCTGGAGGACGGCGTTCCGCTCGCGGACCTGTCCATCGAGCGGATCGCCAGGACCGCGGGCGTCGGCAAGGCCACCATCTACCGGCGCTGGGACGGCAAGGAGGCCCTCTTTGTCGACGTCCTGCGCGTCTTCGAGGAGCCCGACCCGGAGCTGCCGGGCACCTCGATGCGCGACGACCTCGTCTGCCTCCTGGAAGGGCTGCGCCGCCGCGGCCTGAACATGCGCTCATCGGCGATGCTGCACAACGTCTTCGCCCAGATGAAGGCGCTGCCCAAGCTCTGGGACGCGTACCACCGCACGGTCGTCGACCCCCGCCGCCGCCTCACCCACGAGGTGCTGCGGCGGGGCGTCGCGGGCGGCGAACTGCGCGCGGACGTCGACATCGAGATGGCCAACGACCTGCTGGTCGGCCCGATGTTGCTGCGTACGATCATGCGGCCCGACGCGCCGCTCGACGCCGACCTGGCCGAACGGATCGTCGACACCGTGCTTGAGGGCCTGGGCCCTGCCGTGTGAGTCCCGGGCGCTCTGGGCCCCGCCCGCGCCGCCACGCGCGAGTATGCGCATTTCGTCACAGCGGCCGCTCGCTCGCCCTGTTCAGGAACCTGCCGTGCCACCCCGCTCGTCCTGGTGCCTGTACGGCCGTCGTGGACGGCAGGGACGACACCGATCATCGCCTAGGGTTTCAGGGGCGGACCGACGGTGTGTACGGCAGTCAGTGAGGCGACGAGGGTATGGCGCAGGCGTATATGACGGAGACGGGCAACGACGGCTCGGGGCCCGAGCGTCCGGGGTCCCGGTTCCGACGCCTGCTGGACGGCTGGCGCGGCGACCCGGGCATCTGGAAGCGCGGGCTGATCACCGCGGGGGCCGCGGTCCTCATCGCCCTTGTGATGCTCTTCCACGCGCAGATCCCGAACGGCGTCGGCAACCTCGGCAGCCTCACCGAGACCTTCCTGCCGTGGCTCGGCGTCTTCATCCCGGTGCTGCTCGTCGTCGCCGTGGTCCGCAAGTCCGCCACCGCGCTGATCGCGCTGCTCCTGCCCGCGATCATCTGGCTCAACTCGTTCGGCGGCCTGATCAGCGACAAGTCGGGCACGGGCGGCGACCTCACGGTGGCCACGCACAACGTCAACGCCGACAACGCCGACCCGACGGGCACCGCCCGGGACGTCGCCGCGTCCGGCGCCGACGTGATCGCCCTGGAAGAACTCACCGCGGACGCCGTCCCCACGTACGAGAAGGCCCTGTCCGGCCAGTACAAGTACCACGCGGTGGAGGGCACCGTCGGCCTGTGGAGCAAGTACCCGCTCGCCGACACCCGTCCCGTCGACATCAAGCTGGGCTGGACCCGCGCGATGCGTTCGACGGTCGACACCCCCAAGGGCGAGGTCGCCGTCTACGTCGCGCACCTGCCCTCGGTACGCGTCAAGCTCGACGCGGGCTTCACCGCCAACCAGCGCGACAACAGCGCCGACGCGCTCGGTGAGGCCATCGCCGACGAGCCGATCGGCAAGGTCGTCCTGCTCGGCGACCTCAACGGCACGATGAACGACCGCGCGCTGAACGCGGTCACCTCCCAGATGCGGTCCACGCAGGGCGCGGCGGGCAACGGCTTCGGCTTCAGCTGGCCCGCGTCGTTCCCGATGGCCCGCATCGACCAGATCATGGTCAAGGGCGTCGAGCCGGTCTCCTCCTGGACGCTCCCGGAGACGAGCAGCGACCATCTGCCGATCGCGGCGAGGGTGGACCTCTCCTCTTGAGACGGTCGTTCTTGACGTGCTCGTCTTGAGACGGTCGTTCTTCACGTGCTCGTCGTCCGGTCTTGACCTCGCGGAATACTGGGTGCGGGAGAGTTTGTTCCGTAAGTAAACTTATGGATTCCCCTCGCTCGCTCCCCCCTGCTTCCGTGGAAGGTACCTCTTCATGCCCCTGGCCCTGCTCGCCCTCGCCGTGGGCGCCTTCGGCATCGGCACGACCGAGTTCGTGATGATGGGCCTGCTGCCCAACGTCGCCGACGACCTGCACATATCCATCCCGACCGCGGGACACCTCGTCTCCGCGTACGCGCTCGGCGTCGTCATCGGCGCCCCGCTGCTCGCCGCCGTCACCGCGAAGCTGCCGCGCCGCCGCGTCCTGATCGGCCTCATGGTGCTCTTCGTCATCGGCAACGCGCTCTCGGCGGTCGCCCCCGACAACACCTCACTGCTCGCCGCCCGCTTCCTCAGCGGCCTGCCGCACGGCGCCTTCTTCGGTGTCGGCGCGGTCGTCGCCACCGGACTCGTCGCCCCCGAGCGCAAGGCCCGCTCGGTCTCCCTGATGTTCCTCGGCCTGACCGTCGCCAACATCGTGGGCGTGCCGGTGGCCACCGCCATGGGGCAGCAGCTCGGCTGGCGCGCCACGTTCCTCGCGGTGAGCGCGATCGGCCTCGCCGCCATCGCCGCGCTCGCCCTCCTCGTCCCCGCCGACCACGGCCACGGCGACGCGGTCGGTCTGCGCGGGGAGCTGCGGGCGCTCGGCAGCGTTCCGGTGTGGCTGGCGCTCGGTACGACCGTCGCGGGCTTCGGGGCGCTCTTCGCCGCGTACAGCTACATCACGCCGATGCTGACGGACGCGGCGGGGTACGCCGAGTCCAGCGTCACGCTGCTTCTGGCGCTGTTCGGGGTGGGCGCCACGGCGGGCAACCTCCTCGGCGGCCGCCTCGCGGACCACTCCCTTCGGGGCACGCTCTTCGGCGGGCTCACCGCGCTCGCCGTCGTCCTCGCGCTCTTCCCGCTGCTCATGAGTGCCGGGTGGAGTGCGGCGCTCGCGGTCATGCTGCTCGGCATGGCGGCGTTCACGACGGGGTCGCCGTTGCAGCTGATGGTCATGGAGAAGGCGTCGGCGGCGCCGTCGCTGGCCTCCTCCGCCAACCAGGTGGCCTTCAACCTCGCGAACGCGGGCGGCGCGTGGATCGGCGGCCTCGCCCTGGCGGCGGGCTTCGGCGTCACGTCTCCGGCGGTGACGGGGGCGGTGCTCGCGGTGCTCGGGCTCGCGGTGGCGGGGGCGGCCTTCCTGGTCGACCGCCGGAGCGCGTCGGCGCCGGCCCGCCTGGTCGCCGCGGGGCCTGCGCGGCGCCGGGAGCCGTCTGCTCGGTGAGGGGGGCCTCTGCGAAGGGTGCCCCCGCTCCGCGCCGGACCTCTCCCACCTGCCCGTGCACCCGGCGCCGGGAGGCTGACCCCGGCGGGGCCGCCCCTCCCCGCCGCTACGCGGCGAAGCTCCCTCACCCGTTCACCCGGCACCGGCGTCAGGGC
>NZ_WMBF01000379.1:0-6282 GCF_019400875.1 Streptomyces anatolicus
GCCCATGGCGCCCCGCCCGAAGCCCGGGCAGACCCACCCGAGGCCGACGGCGCCCCGCCCGGGCCCGCCGCAAGCCTGCCCGCAGCCCGCGTCGCCCCTTCCGGGGCCCAAGGGGAGTCGTCCGGGGCCGGAAGGGGAGCGTCACCCGGCGGCGCCGGGGAGCGGGGCGCTGGGGTTACCGGCACTCGCAGAATTGCCCCGCACTCGCAGTCCAGTTCCGGCTGGGGCCACTCGCCCCGGCGCCCGCAGGCCCCGCAGTGGACCGTCACCCACTCGTCCGCCCAGCTGCGCTCCCTGACCGGCGTCGCGGGGGCCCCGCGCGCCACCGGCGCCGTCAGGGGGGCGCCACACGCGCAGGGCAGCGGCGCGGGAGCGTACAGATGTTCCCGCAGGCAGTCCGGGCACCGGACCCGCACGGCGCCGCCACCACCGTCACGGCCCTCCGTCATCCTCGCCACCGCCCGCCGCACCACCGTGCCGTCGCGCTCACCGGGGCGTGGCCGGCACCCGCGGCCCCTCACCCCTCGCGCCCTCTCCCGCCATCCTCCACCCGACCGGCGCCCCGCGGAGGCAAGTTGACGCAAGCCCGGGGCGGGCCGGTTCGCGGACGTCTCTTGACGGTGTCCGGCACCCGCCCTTACATTGCTTCCATATAGCAGAACATTCTTTCCACAATGCGGAAACGAAAAGCTCACCGCGGGGCGCGACGGGAGCCGGATCCGCCAGCCGTATCCGGCAGCCGAAAAGCCGGCAAAGCCATCGAAGCTGTCGAAGCAGTCGAAGCAGGAGAACCCCATGGCTCGTATGACCGCTGCCCGCGCGGCAGTTGAGATCCTCAAGCGCGAGGGCGTCGTCAACGCGTTCGGCGTGCCGGGCGCCGCGATCAACCCCTTCTACAAGGCGCTCAAGGAGGGCGGTGGCATCGACCACACCCTCGCGCGCCACGTCGAGGGCGCCTCGCACATGGCCGAGGGCTACACCCGCACCACCCCGGGCAACATCGGCGTCTGCATCGGCACGTCGGGCCCCGCCGGCACGGACATGATCACCGGTCTGTACTCCGCGACCGGCGACTCGATCCCGATCCTCTGCATCACCGGCCAGGCGCCCACGCACCTCCTGCACAAGGAGGACTTCCAGGCGGTCGACATCGCGACGATCGCCAAGCCGGTCACGAAGATGGCCGTCACCGTCCTGGAGGCCGCGCAGGTCCCCGGCATCTTCCAGCAGGCCTTCCACCTGATGCGCTCGGGCCGCCCGGGCCCGGTCCTCATCGACCTGCCCATCGACGTGCAGCAGACCGAGATCGAGTTCGACCCGGACACGTACGAGCCGCTGCCGGTCTACAAGCCGTCCGCGACCCGCGCCCAGATCGAGAAGGCCATCGGCTTCCTCCTGGAGTCCGAGCGGCCGCTGATCGTCGCGGGCGGCGGCATCATCAACGCCGACGCCTCCGACCTCCTGGTCGAGTTCGCCGAGATCACCAACACGCCGGTCGTGCCCACCCTGATGGGCTGGGGCACCATCCCCGACGACCACGACCTGAACGCCGGCATGGTCGGCCAGCAAACCGGCCACCGCTACGGCAACGCCACGTTCCTGGAGTCGGACTTCGTCCTCGGCATCGGCAACCGCTGGGCCAACCGCCACACCGGCTACAAGCTCGACGTGTACACCGAGGGCCGCAAGTTCGTGCACGTCGACATCGAGCCGACCCAGATCGGCAAGATCTTCGCGCCGGACTACGGCATCGCCTCGGACGCCAAGGCCGCCCTCGAACTCTTCGTCGAGGTCGCCAAGGAGCTGAAGGCCGCGGGCAAGCTGCCCGACCGCTCGGAGTGGGTCGCCTCCCACCTGGAGCGCAAGTCCACGCTCCAGCGCCGCACGCACTTCGACAACGTCCCCATGAAGCCGCAGCGCGTCTACGAGGAGATGAACAAGGCCTTCGGCCCCGAGACGCGGTACGTCACCACGATCGGCCTCTCGCAGATCGCGGGCGCCCAGATGCTGCACGTCTACCGGCCGCGGCACTGGATCAACTGCGGCCAGGCGGGCCCGCTCGGCTGGACCATCCCGGCCGCGCTCGGCGTCGCGAAGGCCGACCCGGAGAGCCCGGTCGTGGCGCTCTCCGGTGACTACGACTTCCAGTTCATGATCGAGGAGCTGGCGGTCGGCGCGCAGCACCGCATCCCGTACGTCCACGTCCTGGTCAACAACGCCTACCTCGGCCTGATCCGCCAGGCGCAGATCGGCCTGGACATCAACTTCCAGGTCAACCTGGAGTTCGAGAACCAGAACTCCCCGGAGCTGGGCGTCTACGGCGTGGACCACGTCAAGGTCGCCGAGGGCCTGGGCTGCAAGGCGATCCGCGTCACCGAGCCCGACGACCTGCTGCCCGCCTTCGAGCAGGCCAAGAAGCTCGCGGCGGAGCACCGGGTGCCGGTGGTCGTCGAGGCGATCCTGGAGCGCATCACGAACATCTCGATGAGCCCGACGGCCGACATCAGCGCGGTCAAGGAGTTCGAGGAGCTGGCGACGGAGCCGGGCCACGCGCCGACGGCGATCCGCTCGCTGCAGGTCTGACCGCTTCCCGCACGCCGACAGGGGCGGTCCACCCGAGAGGGTGGGCCGCCCCTTGGCGATGCCCTTACCGATCTCCTTACAGGGGCACACGTGTTCCCGTAGCGTGGCCGGATGGACTCGCTCGCTGGCCTGAAGGTCATGACCTGCACGGATGAACCCCAGCTGGCCGCCTGGCTGGCGGAGCACCACGACAGCTCGCCGGGGGTCTGGGTGAAGCTCGCCAAGAAGGGCTCGGGGGTGGCATCGGTGACGGCCGCGGAGGTCAACGACGCGGCGCTCTGCTACGGCTGGATCACCGGCCACCGCAAGTCGTACGACGACGTGTACTACCTCCAGAAGATCACCCCCCGCCGCCCGCGCAGCCTGTGGTCGCAGGTGAACATCGACCGGGTCGCGGAACTGGCCGCCGAGGGCCGCATGCGCGAGCCCGGGCTCGCCGAGGTCGAGGCGGCGCGGGCGGACGGCCGCTGGGCGGCGGCGTACGAGTCGCAGCGCAACGCCACCGTGCCGGACGACCTGACCGCCGCGCTCGCGGCAAGGCCGGCGGCACGCGAGACGTTCGACGGCCTCACCAAGTCCCAGCGTTACGTCGTCCTGCACCGCCTGATGACGGCGAAGACCCCGGCGACGCGCACCGCGCGGCTCGAACGGATGCTGGCGAAGCTGGAGTCGGGCGAAGCGGTCCGCTGACCGGCCGCCCCAGTGACACCGCCGCACGCGAAGAAGCGCCGGGGTACGGGACCGTCCGTACCCCGGCGCTTCTTCGTTCCGGCCGTGGAATGTGAAGTTGTTGCCGTCCGACGGCGCGCGACTGGCGGAACATGCGTACGCGCTGCCGGACGGAGTGCGGGGCGTCCCGAAAGGGACGGGACCCGCGGCGGCTGCGATGGACCAACGGTCTCCCTCCCTCAGGTCGAGAAGGAATCCGCCGGACCTTGACCACCGCACTGGCTCGCAGAGCCGCCGCGGACCGTGCCCGCCCGCACCCGTCACGTACCACCCCTCATCCGGGTCCGTGACAGCGGTGCGGGCTCAGCGCCGATAGGTCGACCTCCCGTCAACTCACCGGCGCAGCCTAAGAGGTGACGCTCGCTCAGTCCTCGCGCAGGGCGCGGACGGCGTCCTCGACGCGCTTGCCGTAGTCGGCGTCGGCGGCGTGGAAGTGGGCGAGGTTCTTCTCGATGACGTCGTCGCGGGAGACCTGCGAGAGGCCGCCGGCGATGTTCGCCACCAGACGCGACTTCTCGTCCTCCGACATCAGGCGGTACAACTCGCCCGCCTGGAAGAAGTCGTCGTCCTTGGTGTGCGTCGGGGCGGCGTGCGTACCCGTGTACCCGGCGACCGCGAGCGGCGCGGAGAGCGGCTGACCGGTCTCGGCCGGGCCGTCGTACGAGTTGGGCTCGTAGTTCTTGCGGTCGCGGCCGTACGCGTTGGACGCCATCAGACCGTCACGCCCGTAGTTGTCGGCCTTCGCCGCCTTGGGGGCGTTGACCGCGAGCTGGGTGTGGTTGACGCCCAGGCGGTAGCGGTGCGCGTCCGCGTAGGCGAACAGGCGGCCCTGGAGCATCTTGTCCGGCGAGGGGCCGATGCCCGGCACGAAGTTGTTCGGGGAGAACGCGGCCTGCTCGACCTCGGCGAAGACGTTGTCCGGGTTGCGGTCGAGGACCAGGCGGCCCACGCGCTGGAGCGGGTAGTCCTTGTGCGGCCACACCTTGGTGAGGTCGAACGGGTTGAAGCGGTAGTCCGCCGCCTCGGACGCGGGCATGATCTGCACGTGCAGCGTCCAGGACGGGTTGACGCCGCGCTCGATCGCCTGGAGCAGGTCGGTCTGGTGCGAGTTCGGGTCCTTGCCCGCGATCTCGGCGGCCTGCTCGCTGGAGAGGGAGCGGATGCCCTGGTTCGTCTTGAAGTGGTACTTGACGAAGAAGGCCTCGCCCTTGGCGTTCGTCCACTGGTAGGTGTGCGAGCCGTAGCCGTTCATGTGGCGGTACGAGGCCGGGATGCCGCGGTCGCCCATCAGCCAGGTGATCTGGTGCGTGGCCTCGGGGGAGTGCGCCCAGAAGTCCCAGACGTTGTCCGGCTCCTGCTTGCCCGTGAAGGGGTCGCGCTTCTGGGAGTGGATGAAGTCGGGGAACTTGATCGGGTCCTTGATGAAGAACACCGGGGTGTTGTTGCCGACGAGGTCGTAGTTGCCCTCTTCGGTGTAGAACTTCAGCGCGAAACCGCGCGGGTCACGGACCGCGTCCGCGCCGCCGAGGTTGTCGGCCACGGTCGAGAAGCGCAGGAAGACCTCGGTGCGCTTGCCGACCTCGCTGAGGAAGTCCGCGTGCGTGAAGCCGGTGACGTCGTCGGTCACCTCGAAGTAGCCGTACGCGCCCGAGCCGCGGGCGTGCACCACGCGCTCCGGGATGCGCTCACGGTTGAAGCGGGCCAGCTTCTCCAGGAGGTGCTGGTCCTGGAGCAGGATCGGGCCACCGACGCCGGCGGTGGCGGAGTTCTGATTGTCGGCGACCGGGGCGCCGGACTCGGTCGTAAGCACGCGCTTCGACATGGTGACCTTCCGTGCAGTGACTGCTGAGGTGCTCGGAGCGTAAGGAGCCCTGAACAGCTACGTCAACAGTTTGTTGAATTTGAGGTTGTGGTTCCGGGCCGCGGCGGCGCCTGGGCGCGACAGGACAGGTGTCAGCGCCGCCACGGCCCGGAAGTTCAGGGGGGAGCTCTCCCCGGCGCGGGGGTTAGAGCTCGGCGCCCGAAAGGCGCTCGACGGAGCGCAGCAGGGCGGAGTGGTCGAGACCGCCGTCGCCCTGCGCGCGCAGCGAGGCGACGAGCTGGGCGACGACCGCGCCGACGGGCAGGGCGGCACCCACGTTGCGGGCGGCGTCGGTGACGATGCCCATGTCCTTGTGGTGCAGGTCGATCCGGAAGCCGGGCTTGAAGTCCCGGTTCAGGAAGTTGTCCTTCTTGCGGGTCAGCACGGTGGAGCCGGCGAGCCCGCCGTTGAGGACGTCGAGCGCGGCCGTCAGGTCCACGCCGGACTTCTCCAGGAAGACCACGGCCTCGGCGCACGCCTGGATGTTGACGGCGACGATGAGCTGGTTGGCGGCCTTCACGGTCTGGCCGGAGCCGTGCGGACCGCAGAGCACGATGGTCTTGCCGAGGGCTTCGAGCAGCGGCTTGGCCTCGTCGAAGTCGGCCTGCTCACCGCCGACCATGATGGAGAGGACCGCCTCGATGGCACCCGCCTCGCCGCCGGAGACCGGGGCGTCCAGGACGCGCAGGCCCTTCTCCTTGGCGGCCTTGGCCAGGTCCACGGAGGTCTGCGGCGTGATCGACGACATGTCGACGATCAGGGCGCCGGACCGCGCGTTCTCCAGGATGCCGTCCGGACCGTACGCGATGGCCTCGACCTGCGGGGAGGCGGGCACCATCGTGACGATCACGTCGGCGTCCTTGACGGCCTCCGCGATGGACTTCGCGGCGGTGCCGCCGGCGGCCGAGAGCCGGTCCAGCTTGTCCTGCTCCAGGGTGAAGCCGGTGACGGAGTAACCCGCCTTGATCAGGTTCTCGGACATGGGGGAGCCCATGATGCCGAGTCCGATCCACGCGATCTTAGGGAGGTTGCTCATGAGGGTGCCTTTCTGCATGCGGTACTACGTCGTTCCTACGGCGAGGTTTTGACGCGGGGTGAACGGGTGGGTG
>NZ_WMBF01000037.1:0-24980 GCF_019400875.1 Streptomyces anatolicus
GCCCCTGCTCCCGTCGTCCCCGCCCCTGCCCCTGCTCCCGTCGCCGTGGCTACGACGGCCGCACCGCGCCCGGCGCGCACCACCAGGCCGTCCTCGCCGTCGCGCCCCCCGGGCGGGAAGAAGGCGACCCCGGCCACGCCCCCGCCCAGCGCCGACCCGCGGTTCGAGAACGGTCCGCTGGCGGTCGTCGACGTCGAGGAGGGCAAGGTACTGGCGTACTGCGTCGGCGGTCTGGTCCTGGACGTGCCCGCCAAGTCCCTCCCGTCCCTGGTGGACTGGACGCTCAAGGAAGCGAAGCTCGGGCAGCCGAAGCTGTCCGGTCCGGGAAGGCCGGCCGACCCGCTGCTCGTACTCACCGAGACCGCCCTGGAGCGCTTTGGCCTGCCCGTCGCCTTCACCGAGGAGGAGCGGCTCGCCGGGCGGATCCCGGAGAACCACAAGGTCATCAAGCAACTGACCCGCGCGGAGTGGAAGCTGACCAAGCGCGGTTTGGGGCCGTGGGCGCGAATCTACCGCCCGGCCACGGGGTCGGACCGCCAGTGCGTGCAGCTGTGCATTCCGTCGTGGAACGCGCTGGACACCCGGCACTGGGGCCACGCCGCGCAGCTGCCGCCCGCCGAACTCGCGCGGGTGCTGGGCGTGTACGCGTCCCGGGTGATGACGCCGCGCGGCTCCACCGCCGTCACCGGCCTGGAGCTGATGACGGCGCTGCACCCGTCGACGTATGCCGTACGGGATGAGGAGACGGGCGCTCTGCGTCAGGCCGACGACAAAACGCCCGGCTCGCTGGGCAAGGACCCGGTGGACCCGGCTCCATGCGAGGCCCCCGATGGGCACCCGCTGCTCAAGGACCTGCCGCGCTTTCACATCCGTACCCCGGCGGAGAAGCTGTTCGAGGAGGCGTACGACTGGGCGCGTCCGCTCACCGACGCCGAATGCATGCGCCGCAACCTCGTGGGCCTGGACGTCAACATGGCGTTCGCCGCCGGAGCGAACGGGCTGCCCGTGGGCCTGGGCGCGCCGACATATGTCAAGAACCCGGTGTTCGACCCGAAGCTGCCCGGCTCATGGCTGGTCGACCTCTCCCATGTCGACCTGTCGAAGGTGAAGGTCGGCAAGGAATGGGTGGAGCTGGACGGCTCGCTGCTGCCCAGCCCCTTCACGCCGAAGGGCGACCGCCCGACCGGCCCGGCCTGGTACGCGACTCCCACCGTGGCCTACGCCCACGAGCTCGGCTGTGAGGTGCACCCCGTCGAGGCGTACGTACGGTACGAGAACGGCCGCTACCTGGACAGTTGGTACACCCGCCTGCGCGACGCCTACCTGGCCACGATGGCCGACCTCGGCGTCGCCGCCGACCTCGACCCGGCCGACTTCCTCGCGGCGATGGACGGCTACAAGAGCCGTGACCCGGAGCTGGCGATCGTCGTCGCGGCCGTCAAGGCGACGGTGAAGGGCGGCCTGGGCAAGCTCCGCGAACGCCCGCGCGGTGAGGGCTGGCGGCCGGGCGAGCCGTGGCGGGCACTGTCCCGTCCGACGTGGCGGCCGGACATCCGCGCGGCGGTCATCTCCCGTACGCGCATCAACCTGCACCGGAAGATCGTCAAGCACGCGGCGTTCACCGGGCAGTACCCGGTCGCGATCCTCTCCGACTGCGTCGTCTACGCGGCCGACGGCGAGAGCCCGCTGGACTTCCTGCCCTACCGGGACGGAAAGCCGCTGCCCGGCGGCTTCAAGCTCGGCATCAACCCCGGCCTGGTCAAGCACGAGGGCACCCAGACCGTCCTGTGGGGCGAAGAGGTCCGCGAGCGGTTCGACGCGCCGGAGCTCAACCTCGCCCGGTACATCAAGGACGGCACCGTCACCGAACTCGACAACGGAGAGTAGGAGAAGGCCACGATGAGCCTCTTCGGGGACGGCCTGGACACCGCGGTGCACAAGGCGTTCACGCGTCCGGCACCCAAGAACGCGGGCCCGCAGATGCGGTACCTGGTCAAGCAGATGAAGGGCACCAGGGCGGTCGCCCAGCTGCTGCGCGTCTCCCAGCGCACCGTCGAGCGATACGTGAAGGACCAGATCAAAAAGCCCCGCCCGGACCTTGCCGCGCGCCTGGAACGCGAGGTGAAGGCCCGCTGGCAGCCGCAGATCCGGGCCAAGGCCAGGCAGAAGGCGGCAACGACCGACGGCATCGTCATCGACGTCCACGCCCGCCTCGGTTACGCCGGGGCGCCGATGGGCACGACGGACGAGGCCCGCGTCCGGCACCTCACCGTCGCCCTCCCGCCCCAGCACGCGGCCCGCCTCTTCAACGCCCGGGAACAGGGCGCGGGCGAAGCCCAGCTGCGCGAACTCACCGCCGAAGCCCTCAAGGAGGTCTACTTCCAGGACGGCGGCCGCCGCGCCGGCTCCCTTCAGGAAGTCCAGATCAACGACGTACTGAACCTGGAGTTCGACCTGTAGAAACCCCGCCCGGAACAGATTGCGCCGGGAAGGAGACTTCCCGGCGCATAGCCACGCGTCACCGTTTCACTGGGCCGCGAGAACTTCTTCCGCCATCTCCTCGTCAGTGGCCGCTCCTGGGGGCGCGGCCACGCGGAAGGGCTTGCCGAAGTCGCTGAAGGACTCATCGAGATCCATGGCGGGGTTGGTGACCCGCAGAAGGAAGGGCTTGCCTTCGGTGGCGATGTGGAACTCCACCGACCCTCCTTCCCACTTGTAAGTGATTCTTGTCGCGGGTCGGCCCTGAACCGTCGCAGGCCGCTGCGTCGAGGGTGTCTTTTTGAGCTGACCAAGGGAGGGCAGACGTTCTTCCAGATAGTCCCGCCGGGTTTTCGGCGCACACATGTCACGCATCACCGCGTAGACGTCGGCATTGCGTTTCACCCACCTGTCAGCCAGCACCTTCACACGCGTCGGGTCATTCTTGGCTTCGGACGCCAGTTGGAGCGCTTCCTTGCTGCCGCGTGTGTAGAGCGCCGACGGAGTGATGACCCAGTCCAAGGTCGCAGCACCCTTCCCAGCGTGCGTCTTGCATACCGTCGTGTCGCCAGACATCGCGCTGTGCATGACGGTGGTGCCCTCGGTCTTCATCCGCCGGGTCGAACGGAGATAGTCCTGATCGAGCGTTACGTCGATCGCCTTGCTGATGAGCTTGGCGGCCCGCTCCCCGCCCGAGGATTTCGGGGCAGCGGACGCCGCCCGATTCGGGCTGCCTTCTGAAGGGTTCCCCTTAGCGCCGTTACTGCTGGAGCTGCACCCGGCTGCTGCGATGAGTGCAGCAATTACGGCCGCAGTAATCGCCGCTCTTCGGGCACGCTGGGCGAGCGGGTCGGTGGCGCTGGACATCAAATTCCCCTGATAACAGACAATGATGCCCCCATGATCCACTGTCGCGGCCGTACCATCGCCACCGGAATCCACGGACGCACGGACATCGGGGCAACTGCCGCCGGGTCGTGCTCGACGCGTTCACGTAACGCGGCGAGGGCGGCCGGGATGACTTCCAGCTGCTCGGCGGCCTCCGAGCTGAGGCCGGACAGCACCCCGGCCAGTACCTCAAGGGCTGGGCAGCAGCATCAGTTCCCGGCTGACTTGGACTTGTTCCACACCCTCTCCATGCCGTCTTCGAACAGCCTTCGGGCCTCGATCAGGGAAGGCCCTCCGCGGAAGCACCACAGGGCGATGACCGGATCACAGATGGCACATGCCAGGGATGCGTCGTGGTAGAACGGCAGGATCGGATGGCCCTTGAGGTGGTGGGCGATGTCCCAGGCGGTGTGGAGCAGCCAGCCGACGCCGATGAAGGCCCAGGAGTCCAGGCCACGGTAGGCGACGTAAGCCACGAGTGCGACGAAGGGGAGTTCCCACGGGCCGAATCCGCCCCCGCTCAAATAGGCGGCGCCGGCCCCGCCCACCATGATCGCGTTGAAGTGACGTCGGTGCGGCTCTTTGATCAAGGACATCAGCAGGCAGTAGATGATGCCGACGATCACCGGTGACACGAGGTGCATAAGGGGATGACTTCTTCCTTGGAGCCGCTCAAAGTGAGGTGGGCTTGAGGTGGGCGCGGGTTCGAGGCGATCGTCAGGCAACGCCGAAGGGGCGGCCCAGCGTTGGGGGAAAGATGCTCGCGGCGACGGTGACCGGGCCGACGGCGACGAGGGGCGCGCGCCAGACGGTGCCGCGCCGCTCGTGGGAGAAGAGTTCTTCGAGGAGTGCGGGAAGCTCGATGGTCAGCGTGCGTCCCAGCAGTACGGGGGTGAACTCGTCCCGCGTTGGCTCGCCGAAGCCCGCCTCTTCTTCCGGGGCCTCGCCGGGTCCGCCCACGCGACCGGAGGCGCCGGGCACCACAAGCATTTCGGCACGCTCCAGGTCGACGGCGCCGGGGCGTGCAGCGTCAGCCCTCCGGTACCGCTGACGATTTCACGAGGACCCAGCGAGTCGAAGCCATCGAACAGGACGATCTGGATGTGCATGGGTGTTCCCTCGGCGTCGATTTCCATCGGGACGCTCTGAGTCAACCGGCTTCCCGGGTGCTCGCCCAGCGGCACTAGTGACACGTTCCGACGGAATAATGCCAACACCTTCTCGAAGGGCGTGAACTGCGATGACATGGAACTTCCGCAAGGGTGGCCCCAGGTCCGCCCAGCTGATGGGCAGGTAGGTTCTGGCCATGCATACGGTCGCCGTTCTCGCGTTGGACCAGGTGATCCCGTTCGACCTGTCCACCCCGATCGAGGTCTTCTCCCGGACCCGCCTGCCCGACGGGCGGCCCGGCTACCAGGTCCGGGTGTGCGCCGAACGCGACGAGATTGACGCCGGAGCCTTCATCCTGCGTGCCCCCTGGGGTCTGGAGGGCCTTCAGCGCGCGGACACGATCATCGTGCCGGGCGTCACCGATGTCACCGCCCCGCTCCCTCCCACCGTGCACGATGCGCTGCGGTCGGCCGCTGCCGTCGGCACCCGGATCGCATCCATTTGCGTGGGCGCCTTCCCTTTGGCTGCCACCGGCCTCCTCGACGGCCTGCGTGCGACGACCCACTGGCGCGCGGCCGGTCTTCTGGCCACCACTCACCCGGACATCGACGTCGACCCCGACGTCCTCTACGTCGACAACGGCCAGTTGCTCACCTCGGCCGGTGCCGCGGCGGGCATGGACCTGTGTCTGCACATGATCCGCCGCGATTACGGCTCGGCCGTCGCCGCCGACGCCGCACGCCTGTCAGTGATGCCCCTCGAACGGGAAGGCGGGCAGGCGCAGTTCATCGTCCACGATCACGCTCCCGCACCGCAGGGCTCCGAACTCGAGGTGCTGCTCACCTGGTTACGGGGAAACCTGGCTCGCGACCTCTCCCTCGCCGACATCGCCGAGCGGGCCGGGACCAGCACCCGAACCCTGATCCGGCGCTTCCGCGACCAGACCGGCACCACCCCGCTCCAGTGGCTGAACCGAGCCCGCATCCGCCAGGCACAGCACCTGCTGGAAACCACGGAGCACGCCGTGGAGCGCATCGGCCGCCAGGTCGGCTTCGGCTCACCGACCACCTTCCGCGACCGCTTCAAACGCACCACCGGCGTCAGCCCGCAGACCTACCGACGCACGTTCAGCTGAACCAGCGACTCGGAGCCGTCGTCGATCCGACTGCATGCGCCAACGACTGTCGCATCGCACCTCCGTGGGTCAGATGCCCCTGGACCGGCCGGGGCATCGTGCCGGTCTGTGCCGAACGGCCCGACAACAGAGATACGGTGTGACTGATCTGAGGCAGTCGCATCCCGGGCAGGTCGAGCGCCGTGCGGCTGTACCACTTCGCGCGAGCACGAGGCAACGGAGACGGCTCTGAATACCCCGGGTCCTCGACGAGTGACAAGTGGCGGCGATCAGGCAGGGGATCATGAGCAGCGAACGCACCTACGGGTCACCAGAACCTCCCGAGGACGGCTCGGGCAACGACCACCCCGCAGCACCTGCTGCCGAGTTGTCAGACATCTTGCTCGTCGTGGCGACGATGACGGCAACTCCGTTCCTGCAAGCGATCTCCACCTACTTCGGGAACGCTCTGGCCAAGGGGATGGGCTCGGGGACGCGCGAAATCATGCACCGGTTCATTCATCGACAGGCGCGAGCGAGTCTCGACAATCCTGCCGACGTCGTGGATCTCATCCACCTGCGTACCGAGGACGGGTGGTTGGTCGAGATGAAGGTAGCCGTCGAACCCGAGGCGCTTGCTCAGCTTCCCGAGCTGTGCGCCGCGGACGCACCGCTCAGCGAATCCGATCGGCGCCCCGGCACGACCGCGACGATCCGCTGGGACCACGACGGCTATTGGGTCGCCGCGACGGTACGTGAAGACGGATACCGTGTCGCCTTCACGTGGGATCCGGAGGCGAAGAAATGGCGCGAGCGTAATTACCGCCGCCCTATTCCCGTCACGTAGGGCCTGAATTAAGCAGCTATGCCCGCTCAGGACGGTTCCACGGACTCGTCAGCCGAAACCTTGGGCTCCCCTGGACTGCGTGCAGAAAGGCATCCAGGATGATCGAGAGATCGGCGATCGTGAGTCCGTCGGCTGTGTTCCCATCCTGATCAACCGCCTTGCAGAAAAGACACCACGAAGATGGACACCACGAAGAAGGCTGACAGAAAATACTGGCGGTAGGCCGTACCCGCCCCGGCCAGGAAGTCCACGGCGAAAATGCGCGGCGCCTAGTACTCCAGCCGTAGATCGTGATCTCGATGGTGAGGGGCACCGAGGGCACAGGTGGCCAGCGTCGATCGTCTGGACGAGATCGGCCACGCCACCGGGGGCGTCTGTTCCTCCTCGGCCTACGCGAGTCCGCTGAGCCGTAGGGCATCCTCGATCTCGCTGAGCTTCGCTGAGGACAGGGCACCCGCCCGCTCGATCAGGTCGTCGCGGGACACGGTGGTCAGCCACGTGCACGGAGTAAAGCCTGGACGGGGGACCGCGAACCGCAGCACGCCTTCAAAGGGCAGCCCTTCCATGGCGCCTACTGCCACTTCGACGCCCAGACCGCTGATGTCGACGCCAGCCGGAGCGACGACCTGCATCACTCGGGTCCCGGACGCGTCGTCTACCGACAGCAGTACGACCAGCCGCCGCTCGTCGAACTCGACCCACCAGACTTCGCCACGTTGCACATGTCCTCCTGACACGGGATGGCAGGCGGACGCTGCGCGACCCTGACACGCTGTGGAGACGGTGCGAGCACCGCTGATCCTCGGCGTGTGAAGGCTGAAGATCATGCGGTGACCGCGGGTCGCAGTGTAGACCCTGCCCGCTGGCAGGAGGCGTTCGACGGCCTGCTGAGCCGGATAGCGGGGCGGTTTGCGCGGGTCGAACCCCGGCGTCGAGCGAGGCAGTTGGTGCTCGGGCTGCTGTCGGACCTGCCGCGCAAGAACTGCTGGACCATCGCCGAGTGGGCGGGGGAGGCCGCCCCGGACGGCATGCAGCACCTGCTCGTCCGGGCCAAGTGGGAAGCCGGCCCGGTACTCGACGACCTGTGCGAGTACGTGGTGGAGCACCTGCAGGACGACCGGGCGGTGCTGGTGGTCGATGAGACCGAGGGCGTGAAGAAGGGCACCGGCACGGGCGGCATCCAGCGCCAGTACACCGGCACCGTGGGCAGGATCGAGAACGCTCAGGTCACCGTCTACGTGGTCTACACCGGTCGGTGCGGGCACGCGGCAGTGGACCGGGAACCGTCGCCCGGATCCTCGACGCCGGCCCTCAGGCCGCATGGGTCGCGCGCGACGAGGTCTACGGCGGCAACTCCAAGCTGCGAGACGCGCTGGAGAAGCACGGCACCGGCTACATCCTCGCGGCGGCCTGCTCGTACGAAGTCACCACCGACGCGGGGGAGTTCCGTGCGGACACACTGGCCAAGAAGTGCCCAAACGAGCCTGGCAGAAGCTCTCCGCCGAGGCCGGAGCCAAAGGCCATCGCTTCTACGACTGGGCCGTCATCGACCTCGCCGACCCAAGTCCCGGCAGTCGCCAACTGCTGATCGGTCGCAACCGCGGCACCGGCGAACTCGCCTACTGCCGCTGCTACTCGCCACGCCGGTGCCGCTGACCACGCTCTGGTGTGAGTCGCTGGATCAAGATGGCGAGTAGAAAATTTCTTCCAATCCAGAAAGAGCTTGGCCGCCCTGGGCGAGCATGAGGTCCGCCGCTACGCGTCCTGGTCCCGCTGGGGCGCCGTGGGGCACGGTACGGCCTGCAAGACCCGCCCGGTACTGCGGTCCCTTATTGGGGCGTGTCTGACAAATGATCACCTGGTTGGTTCGCGAAGCCAGAGGACCAGCGAGGCCAGGACGACTCCAGCGCGGTAACGAGTGGCGAGCTTGTCGAACCTGGTGGCGATCGCACGGAACTGCTTGAGATGGGCGAAGCATCGTTCGACCACGTTGCGGTCGCGGTAGATCTCCTTGTTGAAGGCGGGTGGGCGGCCGCCGAGGCTGCCGCGTCGGCGGCGGTTGGCGACCTGGTCGCGGCGTTCGGGAATCGTGGCAGCGATGCCCCGGCGCCGCAGCAGGTGGCGGATCGCTCGGCTGGAATAGGCCTTGTCGCCCAACACCCGCGTCGGCGCCGTGCGTGGGCCGTGGGATGCGGATCTCGTCGAGGACCTGAGTGAACGCGGTGGCGTCGTGGGCATTGCCGGGCGTGAGCACGATCGACAAGGGCAGGCCCCGGCCATCGACGGCGAGGTGGACCTTGGTGGTCAGTCCGCCGCGGGAGCGGCCGAGGGCCTGGCGCGCCTGTGAGTGGCCCGGATCTTCCAATTTGTCCCTGCCTGGGGCCCCCTTTTGCGTGCGCCGTTAGCGTGCTGATGGGCCCGGTTGATCGTGGAGTCGACGGCGACGGTCCACTCCACCCGGCCCACCGCGTCGTCACGGACCTGGACGTGCTCCAACAGCCTTGCCCAGGTGCCGTCCGCCTCCCAGCGGGCGAACCGCTCGTAGACGGTCTGCCATGGCCCGTACCGCTCGGGCAGGTCGCGCCAAGGAGCCCCGGTCCGCAGCCGCCACAGCACACCATTAACCACCTGCCGATGATCACGCCATGGGCGGCCACGCCCGTCCGTCTGCGGCAACATGGGCTCAATCCGCTCCCACACCACGTCCGCCACCTCACCTCGACCTGTCACAAGATCAATTATCAGACCGGCTATAGAGTCCTGCCTGTGGCGAATCATCAGGACGAGACCAGGGCGGCCTACGACGGAGTCGTCGAGCTGTACGCATCGCTATTCGCAGACCGGCTGGAGACACAGCCGTTCGCCCGGGCCATGATCGGCACCTTCGCCGAACTGGTGCGCGCGACGGGCAACCTGCGGGCAGCTGACGTCGGGTGCGGGCCCGGACATCTGACGGCCATGCTGCACGAACTGGGCTTGGACGCCTTCGGACTTGACCTCTCGCCCGGCATGGTCGACCACGCCAGGCAGGCCCATCCGGCGCTCCGCTTCCAGGAGGCGCGGATGGAGTCCCTGCCGATCGAGGACGGCGTGCTCGGCGGCGTACTGGCCCACTACTCGATGATCCACACCCCTGCGGGGGAACTGCCGGAGCTGCTCGCCGAGCAGGTACGCGTCCTGGCGCCGGGTGGCCTGCTCCTGGTCTCCTTCTTCGGGACCGACGGGCCTGAGCCGGTCCGGTTCGACCACAAGGTGGCGCCTGCCTATAGCTGGCCGGCGGACCGCCTCGCCGAACTGCTGGCTGATGCCGGGCTCGTTCCCTTCGCCCGGCTGCTCCATGATCCGGCCTCCGAACGGGGCTTCCTCGACGCCCACCTGCTGGCTCGCCGTTCGTAGGTCCTGCCCTGCAATACCCGCCGGACGGTCGGCGCACCTCCGGTAACTGCTGGCTCGGCGGACGCTCACTGATCCGACGGGAATTGTCAGACAGGCCCTAGTACAAGACGCGGTTGACGGCGTCGGAAGTTACTTGTCCTGCAGCCTATGGTCCGGAGAAGGCGAAAACAGCTAACGGAGGCGCGAATGGAAGATAACTATTTCAAGAGGGCAAGGATGACGTCCCGGCTCTTCATGCTCTCTACCATCTTCGCCATATGTGGCGCGTGCATTGGCCTTGCCTTGACCGTAGCCGGTAAACCGGCAGGTCTGGGGATAGTAGCGATATTCGCAGCCATTTGGGGAGTGGGCTATCTGGCCCGGCGGAGAGTGACGCGCGACGAACTCTGAGATCCGCTCAGCAACAACGTGGCCCGACCAGGCATCTGGTCGGGGCCGCAACCACAAGGGGGACCGCGGTCGAACAGGGGCAGAGACGGGGCAGTAGGAGTCGCCAGCTGACCACCGCTGCTTCGCCCTGGACGTCCGGGGGTGAACGTCCAGCAGAACCCCTTGGCGGATAGTCCCCCAGGCACCGCGCTACCTGGCCGTCGTCTTCCTCGCCGAAGTCTTCTTCCTGGTCGTCCCCATTGCGCGAGGCAGGCGTTCGTGCAGTTCCACCGAGGAGTCACGGAGCCACCGCTGAGCAGTTCCGTTTGGACCAGTTGGTCTTTGGGCCGGGAGGCCGGGAGGCCGGGAGGCCGGGGGGGCGGCAAACAGGTTCAGGCCGGCGCGAGCAGTCCTTCCAGCTCCGCTTCGAAGAAGGCGTTCGCGTCGAAGCTCATCCCGGTGAAGTGGCCCGCCAGTTCGAGCGAAAGCACGCCGTGCAGCCGGGTCCAGAAGGAGAGGGCGCGGTGGAGCTGGGCCGGCGTGGCCGGGTGCTCGCCTGCCCACTGTCTGTGTGCCTTGAGGTGGCGATCGAAGGGCTGTTCGTCGACCTCGGTCGAGGCGCGGGCCGGGAGCTTGGCGCAGGCGTCGAGCAGTGCCGCCATGATCTCGGATGCGATCCCGGTGACGTCGTCCGGGGCGTGGTAACCGGGCACGGGAGTGCCGTAGACGAGGAAGTACCGGTGGGGGTCGGCTCGCGCCCACCGGCGCAGGGTGTGGGCGAGGCTCACGAGTTCGGCGCCGGCGCCGGGGCCGGCGCCGTCCTCGGCGTCGGCGCGCCAGGTGTCGGCGTCGGCGCGGAAGGTGTCGGCCAAGTCGCGGTAGGCGTCCCGGATGAGTTCGGTGATCAGCTCGTCACGGCTGCCGAAGTAGCGGTAGAGCGCCGGTCCGCTCATCGCCATCCGCTTGGCGATCGCGTTCAGTGACAGCGCCGAGGCACCCGCATCGGCGATCTGCTCCCACGCCCGCTCTTTGATCTCGGCGCGCACCTGCGCCCGGTACCGCTCGCGAGGTGAACCGGTGCTGGGCGCGGTCCGCGTCCCCGCGCCTTTGCTCCCTGCCGTGCCCGTCCCGCCGGTCTCGGACATGCCGCCTCGCCTGCTCTTCCCTTGCTCTTCGTTGCCTGCACCCTGACGCCTTGATGCTTGAGTTAGAGGGTATCACTCAAATCCTTGACGAGTTCTTGCGAGGGTTATACCTTCTAACTACAGCAGCAAGAGCTATCTGAAGTTAGGGGCCGTAAAATGAATGCTACGGAGCTGGTCGAGGTCGTACTGCCGGGGGGGGTCGAGCCGGAGGGTCTGGAGTTGCGGCGCGGCCCCCTGCCGGTCGCGGGGGCCGGACAGGTCGTCGTCGAGATGGAGGCGACCGGCGTCTCGTTCGCCGAGCAGCAGATGCGTCGAGGCCGCTACTACGACCAGCCGCCGTTTCCGTTCGTCCCCGGCTACGACCTCGTCGGTACGGTGCTGGCGGCCGGCCCCGGTGTCGCGCCCTCGCTCGTCGGAAAGCGGGTCGCCGCGCTGACCAAGACCGGCGGCTGGGCCAACCAGGTCCTGCTCGATGCGGCAGACGTCGTCGAGGTGCCCGGGGGAGTGGGCGCCGCGGAGGCGGAGACCGCGGTGGTGAACGGCATCACCGCCTGGCAGATGCTGCACCGCAAGGCCCGGGTCCGCGCCGGCCAGACGGTGCTGGTGCACGGGGCGAACGGCGGGGTCGGCTCGCTGCTGGTCCAGCTGGCCCTCGCCGCCGGTGCGCGCGTGATCGGCACGGCGTCCGCCCGCCACCACGAGGCCCTGCGGCGGCTCGGCGTCCGGACGGTCGACTACCGGACCGAGGATGTGCCGCGCCGGGTCGGGGAGTTGGCCCCGGGAGGTGTGGACGCGGTCTTCGACCATGTGGGCGGGCGCAGTGTCATCGACTCGTGGGGGCTGCTCGCTCCCGGCGGCACGCTCGTCTCGTACGGCACCGCGGCCACCCGTGACGACACCGGGTCCAAACAGTGGCCCGTGCTCAAGATCCTCGGCCGGGTGTGGCTGTGGAACGGCCTGCCCAACGGGGTCACGCGTACTTCTTCAACGTCTGGGCGGGCCGCGCCTTCAGCAAGGACCGCTTCCGGGCCCGGCTGCGCGCCGACCTCGGCGAGGTGTTCGCCGCGCTCGAACGCGGCGAGATCACCGCGAACGTCGCCGCTCAACTGCCCCTGGCCCGCGTTGCCGACGCCATGCGGCTCGCCGAGTCCGGCACAGTCAGCGGCAAGGTCGTCCTCACCCCCTGACCGGCACCGGCCGCCGACCGGACCCCACGCGCGCCGACCGGACCCCACGCGCGGCAACCGGTGAACACGCACCCCAGCGGATCCATCCACGCCAACAAGGAGAACCGAGGCGATGAGCGACACCCATGCGGCCACAGGTGCGGGCGCGGACATCGGTACCGGAGCCGACGCCAGGACCAGTACCGACACCGGCGCCGACCGCCACCAACCGCCCTACCTCACCAACCATTTCGCCCCTGTCCCCGACGAGGTCACCGCATGGGACCTGACCGTCCGAGGCGCCGTTCCGCCCGAGCTGTCGGGCCGCTACTTCCGCAACGGGCACAACCCCGGACCCGGCCAGAAGCCCACCCACTGGTTCCGCGGCGCGGGCATGTTGCACGGTGTGCGTCTCGGCGGGGGCCGCGCCGAGTGGTACCGCAACCGCTGGGTCCGCACCCTCGCCCTGGAGGGTGCTCCGCTGGTCCGCGACGACGGCACCGTGGACCTCACCGCCAGCGTCGCGGGAACCCACGTCATCGAGCACGCGGGCCGCATCCTCGCCCTGCAGGAGGCCAACCTGCCCTTCGAGGTGAGCCCCGAGCTCGACACGATCGGCGCGTACGACTTCCGGGGCAGACTCACGACCGCCATGACGGCACACCCCAAGGAGGACCCGGAGACCGGCGAACTGCACTTCTTCGGCTACTCGTCCCTTCCGCCGTACTTGACGTACTACGTCGCCGACGCGCAGGGGGAGTTGATCAGAAGCCGGGTCGTGCCCGGTGCGGGCCCCACTCTGATGCACGACTTCGGCCTCACCGCGCACCACACCGTCTGGCTCGACCTGCCGGTCGTCTTCGACGCCGAGGAGCACTCCGGGATCCCGTACCGCTGGAGCGACACGTACCGGCCGCGGATCGGCGTGATGCCGCGCGATGGATCCGCCGAGCCCGTCTGGTACGAGGTGGAGGCCGGCGCGATGATCCATGTGACCAACGCCTACGAGGACGCGGCGGGAAGGATCGTCGTGGAGGGCCCCCGCTACGACCGGTCGTCCTGGGAAAGCAGCTGGAAGTGGTGGACCGGCGCCCCCGGTCACCCGCCCGTGCCCCTCGTCGGCTCGATGCGGCACCGCTGGGTCCTGGACCCGGTCACCGGGACCGCCCGTGAGGAGCGGCTCGACTCCCTCGTCACCGAGTTCGCCACGATCAACGAGGCGTTGACCGGCTCGGCGCACCGCTACACGTACACCGTCGCCTTCCCCGGCGCGGGTCTGGAGCGGTATGCGCTGGTCAAATACGACGCGCTGACCGGGCAGCGGCAGATCGTGGACGCCGGGCCCGGGCGGATGTACGGCGAGCCGTACTTCGTGCCGGCGGCCGGGGGGACGGCCGAGGACGACGGTTACCTCATGACCCTCGTCAGCGATCTCGCCCGGGACGCCTCCGAACTCCTCATCCTGAGCGCACGGGACATCACCCGGCCACCGGTCGCCGCGGTCGAACTGCCGCGCCGCGTCCCGGCGGGCATCCACGGCTCATGGATCCCCGACGCCTGAGCCGCGAGCCGCGTCCGCCGGGCCTCTCCACCGGAGCGGGCCGAGGAACCGGTTCATGGCCGGACGTCCTTGCTTTCGCTCTCCGCGGTGTCGCCCTCGAAGCTTTCGCTCTCCGCGGTTTCGCCCTCGAAGAGGATCGCGTGGACGCGTCGCAGCACGTCGAGGTGGGCGCGGTTGTGGAACTCGCTCAGCGCGTGCACGACGACCGACTCGGCGACCGCCGTTTCCCGGTGCGAGGAGGCCCCCAGGTCGGCCAAGACGGGGTGATCCCTGTGCTGTTGGCGGACCTCGGGCGCCATCCGCTCCGCAAGTCGCTGCCGCACCTCGTCGGGAGCGTCCTCGTCGAGCGCCGCGAACTCCGCTTCGAGATTTCCGCGAGGGCCCGCGAGCTGTTCTCGGAGGACTGCCATCGCCTCGGGGGTGAGGATGCTGGAGTAGGCCAGCAGCAGGGACCGCTGGGCCTCGGGCAGGTCGTCGGCGAGCGTCCTGAATTCCGGGGGCATGTCTAGCGCGGCCCGGTTCCCCATGACGGCCGCCAGTTCCCGCCGCATCCGCTGCTTGCGTTCGATGTCCGCCGCGAGTTCGACGTCCAGGTGCCGGAGGATCTGCAGCGCCTTCGCGTCGCCGCTCTCGACCAAGGGGACGTCCGCGAGGGCCACGCCGAGGTCGGTCATTCTGCGGATGCGCAGCAGGCGGACCAGATGGCTCACGCCGTACCGTTTGTAGCCGTTGGACGCTCGTTCCGGCTCTTCCAGCAGGCCGAGGTCGTGATAGTGCCGGACGGTCTTGGTCGTCGTGCCCGCGAGTTCCGCCAGCTGACGCGTACTCCACGCCACCAGAAGCCCTTTCTCCAGCATCGGTCCCGGCGCTCATTGCGAGCTCATTCAAAACCGTGCCCCTGCGGCACGGTCAACCACCCGCCGGTTCCACACCGACCGGTGTTGACCATGCCCCTAGGGCACGGAGTGGGATGGCCTCGACCCCGCCCCCCAACCGGTATGCGGAGACTGGACATGAAACGACAAGGCAGTGTCGGCCGGAGCCTGGCCCTCGTGGTGGTTCTCGGCCTGGGCGGCTCGCTGGCTCCCGTGCCCGCCGCCGCGGAGGAGCCGAAGGCGCCGCTGGTGGAGTGGGGCCAGTGCCCCGACGACGTCGTGGCCGAAGCCGCTCCGACCGAGTTGCGGTGCGCCGCCGTGCCCGTACCGCTGGACTACGCCGACCCGGAGGGCGAGCAGATCGACCTCACCGTCTCCCGGCTGGCCGCCGCCGACCCGGACAAGCGGCGCGGCGTCCTCATGCTCAACCCGGGCGGCCCCGGCGGGTCCGGGCTCGCGCTCTCCGCGCTGCTGGTGGCCCGGGGCCTGCCCAGCAGCGTCACCGACCGCTACGACCTGATCGGCATGGACACCCGCGGGATCGGTCATTCCGCACCCGTCGGCTGCGGCTTCACCACGGACAGCCCCTACTACTCCAACATCCCGCCCTACGCGGCCGACGACGCCGCGGTCACCGCGCAGGCGAAGGTCGCCGAGCAGGCGGCCGAGCAGTGCGCGGACAACGACCACGACGGCCGACTGCGCCACCTCACCACCGCGAACACCGCTCGCGACCTGGACCGGATACGGGCCGCGCTCGGCGAGGAGAAGACCAGCTACCTGGGCTACTCCTACGGCACCGCACTCGGCGCCGCCTACGCGTCGATGTTCCCCGAGCGCGCCGACCGGATCGTGCTCGACAGCAACATCGGGGACACCCACCTCGACCGCGACGGCCTGCGCCGCTACGCGTTCGGCATGGAACAGACCCTGCCGGACTTCGCGAAGTGGGCCGCCCGCCGGCACGACAGCTACGGCCTGGGCCGCACGCCCCACCAGGTCCGCGCGTCCTACCTCACCATGGCCGGCACCCTCGACAAGGCTCCGGTCGCGGGGATCGACGGCAGTCTCTTCCGGCTTCTGACATTCGGCCACCTGTTCAAACAGACGCAGTACCCCCAACTGGCACAGACCTGGCAGGCGATCCTCGAAGGCGACGAGACGGCGCTCCGCGGCCTGCCGGCCGCCCAGGGGAAAGGGGTGGACGGGGCGCCGTCGCCGACCGACAACGCCCTGACCGTATTTCTCTCCGTCACCTGCAACGACGTCGAGTGGCCCGAGGACGTCAGCACCTACCGGCGAGGCGTCGCCGAGGACCGCGAACGCTACCCGCTGTTCGGCGCCGCCACCGCCAACATCACACCGTGCGCCTTCTGGCCGCACGCCCCCGCCGAACCACCCGTGAAGATCGATACCAAAGGCCCGCGCAACGTGCTGCTCCTGCAGAACCGGCGGGACGCGTCGACCCCGTACCAGGGCGGGAAGATGCTGCGCGAGAAGTTCGGCAACCGCGCCCGGCTGGTCAGCGTCGACGACAGCGGGCACGGCGTGTACGTCCTGGGCGACAACTCCTGCGCGCTGAACACCACCACGCGATACCTCGTTGAGGGTGAGATGCCCACGAAGGACGCGTTCTGCCACGCGGACGAGCGCGCCCTCGAACCGCGGGCCGAGCCGGGTGCGGTCCGTCACGTCTGATCTTGCTCGGGCAAAGGGCCTGCCCCTGCCCTGCCGTCGCACTCACCCCCTCCGCAGCACATCAAACCTAAGGGCGATACCCACTTGCCTATAAGGTGTAGGGAGATGCATGCTGATCGTAGGCCTACCGAGAGAGGGTGATGGTTGTGGTTCGGGCAGGACTGAGCCCGGAACGGGTGACGCTCGCTGGTGCGGAACTCGCCGATGAGGCCGGTTTCGGCCAGGTGACCCTGTCCGCGCTCGCCCGGCGTTTCGGCGTGAAACCGGCGAGCCTGTACGCGCACGTGAAGAACTCCCACGATCTCAAGACCCGGATCGCGCTGTTCGCGCTGGAGGAGCTCGCCGACCGGGTCGCCGACGCCGTGGCCGGGCGCGCGGGGAAGGACGCCCTGACGGCCTTCGCGAACGCCTATCGGGACTACGCCCGGGCGCACCCCGGCCGGTACGAAGCAGCCCGCTACCGGCTCGACCCGCAGACCGCCGCGGCCAGCGCCGGCGTCCGGCACGCGCAGATGACGCGGGCGATCCTGCGTGGCTACGAGCTGGCCGAGCCGGACCAGACACACGCGGTCCGGATGCTGGGCAGCGTCTTCCACGGCTACGCCTCCCTGGAGGCAGCCGGTGCCTTCGACCACACGGACGTTGCCGCGCAGCAGTCCTGGGCCTGGACTCTGGACTGCCTCGACACCGCATTGCGGAGCCGGTCCGCCTCCTGACCCGTCGCGTCCATCGCGACGGCTTCTCCGTACCGACCCGGCAGCACCTTCACCCCAGAACGACAAGGCTTGAGGCAATGAGCACCGAACAGAAGCTGATCACCACCCCCATCACCGCCGACTTCCTGCGCGGGCACCTCGACGTGGAGGAGACTGCACACGGCCTGCTGCCGCACCGGCTGCCTGCCCGCGCGCGCCGCCAGATTCCCGATGACCAGCTGGCCGTGGCCGAGGCCCAGCCCTCCGGTGTCCGGCTGGCCTTCCGTACCAGCGCCACCACCATCCGCCTTGACACCCTGCCGACCAAACGCGTTTACCGGGGCTTCCCGCCCCCGCCGGACGGCGTCTACGACCTCCTGGTCGACGGCCGCCTCACCGCCCAGGCCACCGTGGACGGCGGGAACCTGCGCACCATCACCGATATGCAGACCCAGACCGCGGAATTCACCCCGGGCCCGGTCGGCACCGCCCACTTCACCGACCTGCCCGCCGGCGAGAAGGACATCGAGATCTGGCTCCCACACGCGGAGATCACCGAGGTCGTCGCCCTGCGCAGCGACGCCCCCGTCGAGCCGGCCCCGAAGACCGGGCGCCGGGTGTGGTTGCACCACGGCAGCTCCATCAGCCACGGGTCCAACGCCGTCTCCCCCAGCACCATCTGGCCCGCGCTGGCCGCCTCCGCGGGCGATGTGGAGCTGATCAACCTCGGATTCAGCGGCAGCGCGCTGGTCGACCCCTTCACCGCCCGCGCGATGCGCGACACTCGCGCAGATCTGATCAGCCTCAAGCTCGGCATCAACGTCGTCAACGGGGACACCATGCGCCTGCGCGCTTTCGCCCCCGCCATTCACGGCTTCCTCGACACCATCCGGGAGGGCCACCCCGCGATACCCCTGCTCCTGGTCTCCCCTGTCCTGTGCCCGACCCAAGAGAACACCCCCGGACCTCTCATGCCGGACCTCTCCGGTGGAACCCTGAAGTTCAAGGCCACCGGCGATCCGGCCGAGACCGCCGCGGGGCGGCTGACGCTCACGATCGTCCGCGACGTCCTGGCCGATATCGTCGAGCAGCGGTCCGCCGAGGACCCGAACCTCCACTACCTCGACGGACTCGACCTCTACGGCGAGAGCGACCACGACGAGTTTCCCCTGCCGGACGCGATCCACCCCGGCCCCGAAGGACACCGCCGCATCGGCGAGAACTTCACCAAGCGCGTCTTCGCGAACAATGGGCCCTTCGCCATCACGCCTAACTGACCCAGGTGATTGCGGACGAGACAGCCCCCCGCCTGGCTACTGCGAATACGTGGCTCAGGAGATTTCGGGCTTGTCGGTCTCACGTCCGGAATCAGACAGGAGCTCTTGGAGACGCCGCATTACGTCGACCTGGGCCGGATTGTAGAGATCGGCAATGGCTTTGCCGATGGTGCGACCGGCGTGCCGCCGGCCACGCGGGGCGTCCGAGGCTAAGTCGTGCAGCCCGGGATGCTTGACCCGAAGATCTCTGACGTAAGGCACGAGACGCTCGGCGAGACTCTGGCGCGCCTGCTCGTCCGCATCGGCTGGAAGCTCGTCGAATTCGCGTGCCACCGGCTGCGGCTGTTCATGGAGCAAGTCCGCGTAGGCGTCCATGCCATTGGGGCCGAGAACCGTACCGAGGACGGTGACGAAAGAGCGGTCGGGGTCAGGGAAGTCTGCTGTCTCGTCCAGTGAGGCGAGGCTGAGGGGGAGATCGCTCGCGGCCGTTCTGCGCATGAGGGCGCCGACCTCGGCGCGGGCGTGCTGCAGTCGTTCGATGGTGGCAGCCAACTCGGCGTCCAGAGCCCGCAGATCACGCGGGTCCGGGGCAGAGTGCGGGCCCTCCCGCATGTCCGCGATCTGAGAGAGGGAGAAGCCCAGGGCGGTGAGGCGCTTGATCCGGAGGAGCCGGATGAGGTGGCTGACGCCGTACTGCTTGTAGCCGTTGGAGCGGCGCTCCGGCTCGTCGAGCAGGCCGATGTCGTGGTAGTGCCGTACGGCCCTGAGGCTGGTGCCGGCCAGCTCCGCCATCTCCCGAGTGCTCCACGCCATGAGCGATGTCTCCCTCACCGTCCGGTGCCGTCGGCGCGGTCGCGCCAAGGGCCCATTGAAAACCATGACGCAACGGCAGGCCTGCGCAGGGGAGGGCGTATGAGCTGCGGTCGGCCCGCTCTGGGTCTCGTCGCGAAATGTCCATTTCCTGGGCATTTAAAAGTATGCCGTAACGTCACCAGTTTCACGGATCGAACCAGAGGTAGTAGTAACCCAGAAAGGCAAAGCGGCGTTTCCGTAAAGGCGATTCGAGAAAAGCTGCGGGATAAAAGGTGAGCGAAAAACTCCTGCTGCGCGCACCACCCCTTTCCGTGAATATTCCCCGTCTTGCAACGGCCGACCTACAGGAAAACCACCGTGCCCACGACTCTCGCCCAGAAGCTGTACCTGCTCTGTTACACCGTCGAGAAGGAGAAGTTCCAGCTGGACAACATTCAGGGACGCGGCCAGCTGCTGCGGGCCGGGGCGATGACCGAGCTGGCCCGTGGGGGTCTGCTGGACGCCACCGGAGGGAAGGTTCGGCGACTCCCCGGCAACCCGCCCGAGGATCCGTTCACCGCCGCGGTCTGGTACGACCTGCCCGAGGACAAGCCCAAGGGCTGGCTCAACTTCCTGCACAACAAGGCGCACAGCGCCGAGACCCCGGTTCGCGATCAGCTGCTCGCCTGCGGAGACGTCACCCTCACGCGGGAGAGAAAGCTAGGGGTCATCTCCACCGACCGGGTCACCGTGATGCGCCCGCACTTGGTGCGCGACCTCCAGGACCGAGTGCGCTCGACCGTCCTCAACGGCGCCCCCGCCGAGCACCTGACGGACGAACTGGCCATGGCCGTCCTGGCCGCGGAGCTGGAACTGACCTCAGTGTGGAGCAAGGCAGACCGCCGCGCTCATAAGTCCGACCTCAAGGCGCATGCGGCGCGGTTCGACACCCTCGTCCCCGGACTGCGCAAGGCCCTGCGCGATTCCTATCTCGCCAGCCGGGCTGTGGGAGGCGGCTGGAGCACCTGAACCGCAGTACCACCGCGACGAGCGACGCCCTGAAATCACTGTAGTCGCAGCACGTGAACAGGAGTGATCGATGTCCCACCCCCAAGACAAACGCGGCCCTTCCTCAACCCGCGACAGGAGCCACAGGAGCACGCCGCCTCCCGCTCCGCGCCCGCCCACGCTCGAGTCCCTGGGAGGCACGGCGGGATTCATCTACTCGACCGTCCCGGTCGTGGTGTTCGTGATCGCCCTCGCCCTGCTGTCCACGAAGGCAGCCGTGATCGCGGCCGTCGCCACCGGCGCGGTGCTCACCGGGGCCCGGCTGGTACGCGGCGAACGTCTCCTCGCCGCCTCCGGCAGCCTGACCGGCGTGCTGGTCGCGGCAGGCATCGTCGCCCTCACCGGTTCCGCCAAGGACTTCTTCCTGCTGGGCATCTGGGTGGCCTTCGCCGGCTTCCTCGCCACCTTCGGTTCGGTCCTCTTCCGCCGCCCCCTGTCCGGCGTCGCGTGGAACCTCCTGCACGGCGGCGCGTATGCCTGGCGCGAGGACCGTCAGGCGCTGCGGGCACACGACATAGCCACCCTCGCCGCGGCACTCGTCCTCGGCGGCCGATTCGTGGTGAAGCAGTGGCTCTACGTTCACGACGCCACCGGCTGGCTCGCCTTCGCGAAGATCGCCATGGGTACTCCCCTGACCGTGGCGGCCGCGCTGGTCGTCGCCTGGGCCTTCCGTAAAACGTCGAAGCGCCTGGTGGAAAGCCGGCCGGCCGAGGCCATCCCCCCGCAGGAGCCCAAACTCCCGCCTCACCAGGGTGTTTCCAGGTAGCGACGCCGTCACGTCACCTCGCCAGAGAAAGGGCCCGTAAGTGTTGATCAGCCATGCCCAGGCGGAGACGGTGAGGGAACTCGGAGCCTTCGAGCGGGCCATCGACCTGTACATGCACCGAAACCCCGTCCAGTTCTCCCTGGTCGCAGAGATCGACCGGCAGGTCTCCGAACAGACTCTGGCGCGAGCACTGCGGGGCGTGCAGGAACGGCACCCGTTGCTTCGCGTCTTGGTCGACCGCCGAACTCCCCGGGCCCGGTACCGCTGGGTAGAAGGCCCGGCCGCAGCGTCATCGTGCTGACCTTCGCTCACCAGATCACCGACGGGATCGGCGGCATGCGCGTGGTGGCGGACCTGGTCGCCGCTCTCGACGGCGACGAGCCGGCCGCCGAGCCGAGCTGGGAAAGGGATGTCCCGCCCTCCCAGGAGGCTCTTCTGCGAGCTCTCGACGCTACGACGCCGAACGTGGGGCCACCCCAGGACGAGCTGACGGACGCGCCCGGTGAGCTGACGCCGTTCTCGGGACGGGCACCGCACGTTTCCACCTTGGCCTTGCCACGCGCTCTGACCGCACGACTCGTGAGCCGTTGCCGCACTGAGGGCGTGTCCGTGCACGCAGCGCTGTGCGCCGCCGCCTGCACGGTCCTCCACCGCGCGGGCCGCACCCGGGTGAGGGTGCTGAGCCCGATCGACCTGCGCCGTGCCGCAGGTCTGCCCGACGCTGTCGCGAACCGGTTCGCGGGAGCCCGCACCGCGAGCGAGGCATCCCGGGCCGGGGATCTCTGGGAACTGGCCCGGCACCATCACCAGGTTCTGGAACACCAGCGCGCACCGGGGGTGCTCAAGGCCGGCTCGGAGGCACTGAACCAGCAGCCGCCGGCCACCCCCGAAGAGGCCGAGGCGATGATGACCGTCGTCACCGCCGCCGACATCCAGATCACCAACCTCGGTGCGGTGGAGGCGCCGGCACACAGCCGAACCTCTCTCACCGCTCTGTGGGGACCGGCGCAGACCACCCAACTCCGCGGTGAGCACGTCCTGGGTGTCGCCACCCTCGGGGGACGCTTGCGCATGACGGAGCTGACACACGACCCCGTGGCCGTTCTGCTGCCCGACATGGCGACCGTGCTGGCCCAGCACTGTGCCGAGCCCGGCTCCCCGCCCTCCCGATCCGTTCACCCGGTCTCCGGAGCCACACAGCGCCCTCGACGGCCGCACCCGATGAGCGACACACAGGAGTGACCATGCAGTCCTATACCCATCCCCATGCCGATGCCCACGCCGACGACGCAGTCAGCTCTGCCTTGCTGGCCGAGCTGCGGTCCCATGTCCCCGCGGACCGTGTGCTCACCAACGGACCGGAGTACGCACGAGCAGTGGCGCTGTTCAACGCAGCGGTCAATGTCCGTCCATCTGTAGTCGTGCGGTGCGCGACCACCGCTCACGTGCAGGCGGGAGTACGCGCGTCTCGCCATCATGGAGTGCCGCTCTCCGTGCGGGGCGGAGGTCATGACTTCTGGGGTCGGGCATTCCGCCCCGGTGGGCTGGTTCTCGATCTGACCGACATGCGGGACGTCCAGATCGACGTCGAACACCGTTGCGCGACGGTGGGTGGCGGAGCGCTCTCGTCCGACGTCGTATCCGCCGCCGAGCGGGTGGGCCTGACCGCCGTCACCGGAACGGCGGGCTCCGTCGGAATGGTCGGCCTCACGCTCGGCGGCGGGTACGGCCCCCTGATCGGGCAGTTCGGGCTCGCAGCCGACAACCTGCTCGGCGCCGAGATGGTGCTGGCCGATGGTGCACGCGTGTACACCGACGCCGAACATCACCCGGACCTCTTCTGGGCGCTGCGCGGTGGCGGCGGCAACTTCGGTGTCGTGACCTCGGCGCGGATACGGCTGCATCCCGTTCCGATGGTGGTGTCGGGGACCATCCTGTACCCGGTCGCCCAGAGCGCCGGCGTTCTCGCCGGCCTCGGAGAAATACTTCAGGGTTGTCCGGACGAGCTGACAGTGGACGTCGGGTTTCTTCCCGGTCCGGACGGCGAACCGACGGTGTACGTCGCGCCGACCTGGTCGGGGGAGCTCGAGGTGGGGAACGCCGAGCGCGGCCCGGTGCGTGCTCTTGCCCGACTCGGCACACCCGTGCTCACCGAAGTGGGGCCTGTCGCCCGGTCCGCGACGCTGGCCGCGACGGACGCCATGTTCCCGCCCGGGCGCATGGGCGCGATCCGCACGCGGACCGTCCAGAGCGTCTCCGACTCCATCGCGACCGTCCTGGACCGGGCCGCCCGCGAGTTCACCTCACCGTTCTCCGCGATCGTGTGGCATCAGTTCCATGGCGCCGCCACCCGTCCGCCCATCGGTTCGACCGCGTTCGGCCGACGCGACCCGCACCTGATGGTCGAGCTGATCTCCATGTGGGAGGGCAACGACGGCAAGGACAACGCAGGCAGTGGCGACGGCAGGTCACCGCACCTGCGCTGGCTGGAAGAGCTTCACGCGGCGCTCGAGCCGTTCTCCTCGCCGGGCGGCTATGTGAACTTCCTGGGGCCGGAGACTCCCGACCAGATCGCGAACGCCTACGGGCCGAACACCGAACGCTTGCTCGCTGTGAAATCCGCGGTCGACCCGGACTCCGTCTTCGTCGCCACACCGCTCCCCGTCGGGACCGCCGGCGCCGGTTCCACGCCTGCGTGAGGCGCAGCCAGCAGCAGCTGCCTCGCCCACAACTCTCCTGCAGCACAAGGGGCGTTCAAAATGTTCGCGAGGCGTTCGGCTACGGCGTTTCCGTAACATCGTTCCGCAACGCCCGCCGCTGACGGCAGCTCCGGCACGCCGGCCCGTTGGTGAGCTCAACTCGCCCTGGCGGTGGGCGTATAGCGGTGGAAACCCTGCCCGCTCTTGCGGCCGAGCCTGCCTGCCGCCACCAGGTCGGTGAGCAGGGCGCACGGGGTGAAGCGGGCGTCGTCGGTGAGTTCGTGCAGGACGTGCAGGGTGTCCACGACCGTGTCCAGGCCGATGAGGTCGGCGGTGCGCAGCGGACCCATGGCGTGCCCGAAGCACTCCTGGAACAGGCGGTCCACGGTGGCCGCGTCCGCGGTGCCGGCCTGGACCACGGCGGCCGCGTCGTTGAAGGTGGCGTGCGACAGCCGGTTGGAGACGAACCCGGGTGCGTCGTTCACCACGATGCCCTGCATACCCATGCTCGCGAGGAGGGCGTGTGCGTCGTCGAGGGTCTGCTCGCCGGTGTGCTTGCCGCGGATCATCTCGATGGTGTCCTTGGCGTAGGCGGGGTTCATGAAGTGCATGCCCAGGACGCGGCCGGGATCGTCGACCTGCTCGGCGAGCAGGCCGACCGGGATCGCGGACGTACAGGTGGCGAGCGTGGTGGTGGGGGTGAGCAGGGTGTTGAGGGAGCGGAAGACCTCCTGTTTCACAGGGATGCTCTCGCGGGCGCATTCGACGACGAAGGACGCGCCGCGCAGCTGGTCCAGGTCGGCGCGGAACCGCACCCGCTCCGCCGTGCGTCCGGCTCCGTCGGCCGGTGCGCGGCGCATCAAGGTGGCCATGCGCAGCCCGGCGCGCAGTCGCTCGACAGCGGTGGCCAGAGCCTCAGGTGCGGGGTCCACCACGGTCACGTCGTGGCCGGCGGCCGCCAGCCGATGGGCGACGCCGACACCCATGGTGCCTGCGCCGACGACGCCGACCGTACGACGGGGAGCGGGGGAGGGGG
>NZ_WMBF01000380.1:0-6265 GCF_019400875.1 Streptomyces anatolicus
CACCCCGGCCGGGACCCCCTGAGCCCACCTCCCCGGCGTGCGGGCGCGGCCCGTACCCTGTCCCTCGTGGCAGAACCAGTGGTGCGCATCCCGGATGCGAAGGTCGCCCTGTCGACGGCCTCGGTCTATCCGGAGTCGACGGCGACGGCCTTCGAGATCGCCGCACGCCTGGGCTACGACGGCGTCGAGGTCATGGTGTGGACCGACCCCGTCAGCCAGGACGTCGAGGCCCTGCGCAGACTGAGCGACTACCACCGGATCCCGATCCTCGCCGTCCACGCCCCCTGCCTGCTGATCACGCAGCGCGTCTGGTCCACCGACCCCTGGGTCAAGCTCCAGCGCGCCAAGGCCGCCGCCGAGAAGCTCGGCGCGTCCACCGTCGTGGTGCACCCGCCCTTCCGGTGGCAGCGGAACTACGCGCGCGACTTCGTCGACGGAATCTGGCGGATGGCCGAGGAGACGGACGTGCGCTTCGCCGTCGAGAACATGTACCCCTGGCGCTACCGCGACCGCGAGATGCTCGCGTACGCGCCCGACTGGGACGTCACCAAGGACGACTACCGCCACTTCACCGTCGACCTCTCGCACACCGCGACCGCCCGCACGGACGCGATGCAGATGATCGACCGCATGGGCGACCGGCTCGGCCACGTCCACCTCGCCGACGGCAAGGGCTCCGCCAAGGACGAGCACCTCGTCCCCGGCCGCGGCACCCAGCCCTGCGCCGAACTCCTCGAGCGCCTGGCGGCCACCGGCTTCGACGGACACGTCGTCATCGAGGTCAACACGCGCCGCGCGATGTCCAGCGCCGAACGTGAGGCCGACCTCGCCGAGGCCCTCGCCTTCACGCGGCTGCACCTGGCGTCGGCGGTGCGGGTGCCCCGCTCATGACCTCCGGCGCGCCCCAGGGGCCCGCCGCCCCGCGCCGCCGGGGACGCCCTTCTCGTACGCGGTCGGAGACCGGGCCCGCCACGCGCGACAGCATCCTCCAGGCGGCCCGCGACGAATTCTCCGAACGGGGGTACGAGAAGGCCTCCGTGCGCGGCATCGCCAAGGCGGCCGGGGTGGACCCGGCGCTCGTACACCACTACTTCGGTACGAAGGAGCAAGTCTTCGAGGCGGCCATCACCGTCGGCTTCGCGCCCGCACTCGAGGCGCCCGCCGCCGTCGAGGAGGGCCCGCTCGACGGGGTCGGCGAGCGGCTGACCCGCTTCTTCTTCGGCGTCTGGGAGAACCCCGCCACGCGCGCCCCGCTGCTCGCCATCGTGCGCTCCGCGGTGAACAACGACACGGCCGCCGCGGTCTTCCGCCGCCTCATCGCCGCCCAGCTCCTCGGCCGTATCGCGGGCCGCCTGGAGGTGCCGGACGCGGAACTGCGCGCCGAACTGGCGGCCGCCCAGCTGGTGGGCATCGCCATGCTGCGCTACGTGATCAAGGTCGAGCCGCTGGCATCGGCGGACGTGGAACAGATCGTGGCACGGGTGGCACCGGTGGTGCAGGGGCATCTGACCGGCGCGTGAGCCGCCGCCCGGCACCCCGCCGACGCCCGGCACTCGCCTGCCGCCTGAGACAGCCGTCCCGTCATCCGGACACCCTGTCCAGATCCTGGAGCCGCGGCGTACGCTCGAAGCAGCCCCATCTCTCACGAAGGAGCGAGCGACGATGCCCGAGCTCAGGTCCCGCACAGTCACCCACGGCCGCAACATGGCGGGCGCCCGCGCCCTTATGCGCGCCTCCGGTGTACCCGGGGCCGACATCGGGCGGAAGCCGATCATCGCCGTCGCCAACTCCTTCACGGAGTTCGTGCCCGGCCACACCCACCTCCAGCCGGTCGGCCGCATCGTCTCCGAGGCGATCCGCGAGGCCGGCGGCATCCCGCGCGAGTTCAACACCATCGCGGTGGACGACGGCATCGCGATGGGCCACGGCGGAATGCTGTACTCCCTGCCCTCGCGCGACCTGATCGCCGACTCGGTGGAGTACATGGTCGAGGCGCACTGCGCCGACGCCCTGATCTGCATCTCCAACTGCGACAAGATCACCCCCGGCATGCTGATGGCGGCCCTGCGCCTCAACATCCCGACGGTCTTCGTCTCCGGCGGGCCGATGGAGGCCGGCAAGACCACGCTCGTCGACGGCACGGTCCGCAAGCTCGACCTGGTCAACGCGATCAGCGACGCGGTGGACGAGAGCATCTCGGACGAGGACATCCTCCGTATCGAGGAGAACGCCTGCCCGACCTGCGGCTCCTGTTCCGGCATGTTCACCGCCAACTCCATGAACTGCCTGACCGAGGCCATCGGCCTCTCCCTGCCGGGCAACGGCTCGGTCCTCGCCACGCACACCGCCCGCAAGGAGCTGTACGAGCGCGCGGGCCGGACGGTCGTGGACATCACCAAGCGCTACTACGACGGTGACGACGCCTCCGTCCTGCCGCGCGGCATCGCCACCCACGCCGCGTTCGAGAACGCCATGGCCCTGGACATCGCCATGGGCGGCTCGACCAACACGATCCTGCACCTGCTCGCGGCGGCCCGCGAGGCCGAGGTGGGCTACGACCTGACCGACATCGACGCCGTCTCGCGCCGCGTCCCCTGCCTGGCCAAGGTCGCGCCGAACGCCGCGCCCACCACGACGTACTACATGGAGGACGTGCACCGCGCCGGCGGCATCCCCGCCCTCCTCGGCGAGCTGTACCGCGGCGGCCTGCTCAACGAGGACGTGCACACCGTCCACTCGCCCTCCATCAAGGAGTGGCTGGACACCTGGGACATCCGCTCCGGCTCCGCCTCCGAGGAGGCCGTCGAGCTGTGGCACGCGGCGCCCGGCTGCAAGCGCTCCGCCGAGGCCTTCTCGCAGTCCGAGCGCTGGGACACCCTCGACACGGACGCCGCGAACGGCTGCATCCGCGATGTCGCCCACGCCTACTCCAAGGACGGCGGCCTCGGCGTCCTCAAGGGCAACATCGCCGTGGACGGCTGTGTGGTGAAGACCGCGGGCGTCGACGAGTCGATCTGGACCTTCGAGGGCCCCGCAGTCGTCTGCGACTCGCAGGAAGAGGCCGTCGAGAAGATCCTCACCAAGGGCGTCAAGGAAGGCGACGTGGTCGTCATCCGCTACGAGGGCCCCAAGGGCGGCCCCGGCATGCAGGAGATGCTCTACCCGACCTCCTACCTCAAAGGCCGCGGCCTCGGCAAGGCGTGCGCCCTGGTCACCGACGGCCGCTTCTCCGGCGGCACATCGGGCCTCTCGATCGGCCACGCCTCGCCCGAGGCGGCCTCCGGCGGCACGATCGCCCTGGTGGAGGACGGCGACCGCATCCGCATCGACATCCCGAACCGCTCGATCGAACTCCTCGTAGACGACGCGGAGCTTGACCGCCGCCGCGCGGCCCTCGGCGGGGTGTACGAGCCCAAGGCGCGCGAGCGCAAGGTCTCGGCCGCCCTGCGCGCGTACGCGGCGATGGCGACCAGCGCCGACAAGGGCGCGGTGCGGGACGTGTCGAAGCTCGGCTGACACCCGCCCGGCATCCGGCCCAACTCCGGAAACCTTTCGCGGCGCGGGCGCGTCCTTGGTGAGGAACACACCAGGGGCGGCCCGCGCCGCCGGTTACGGGGGAAACACATGAGCGAGAACGTCATCACGCCGGAGAGCGCCGACGCCACCGCGGTCGAGGCGCTCCTCAGCAGAACCTACGCGGTCGCCGCGGACGTCACCGTCCGCTCCGGCCCTGGCACGTCGTACTCCAAGGTCGGCCGCCTCAGCGCGGGCACCCGCGTCACCATCCAGTGCCAGAAGCCGGGCGAGACGGTCACCGGCCCGACCGGCACCTCGAAGCTGTGGGACAGGATCGGCAGCGGGCGGTACATCTCGGATACGTACGTCCGCACGGGCAGCGACGGTTACGTGGCCCCGCGCTGCTGACCGCTTCCGCGGCGGCCGGGTTCACGGGGCCGCCGGACTCCGAGGGTTCACTCGGACTCCGGCGGCCTCGCCGTGTCGAAGGCGAACACCGTGTTCTCCGCGCCGGTCACGATCGCCGCGCGGCCCGCGACGGTCACCCTCGGGCTCGCGTTCATCTCGCCGGACACGCCGTCGGCACGCGGATCGGTGACCCACAGCTTGGCGCCGCCGCGCTCCCGGAGGGCGGCCACGCGCCCGCTCGCCGAGCTGAAGTACAGCGTGCCGCCCGCGGCGGCCGGCCCCGAAGCGCCTTCGAGCCCCGTCTGCCGGGACCACTTCTGCTTGCCGGTCCCCGGATCGAGCGCGCGTACGAGCCCGGTCCGCCCGGTGAGGTAGACGGTGCCGCCCGCCATCCCCGGCGTCCCCTCGTACACCGAGGGCAAGGGCGCGTACGACACCTTCCCCGCATCCGTGTCGACCCGCGCCACCCCTTCGTAGCCAAGGAACTCGGGCCCCTTCACGCGCTGCCGCAGCAGTACGACATCACCGTCGACGGAGCCGACCGGCTGCACGGGACCCGCCACGGGCACACCCTTGCCGAACCGCCCCGAGCCGCGCCCGATCTCGTGCACGGCCGAGTGGCGCACCTCCCCGGCCTCCACCTCGGCCCGCGGCGCGCACACCGCGTACAGCCGTTGCCCCGCCGAGAGCGGGGCGCACTCCGAGGCGGCGGGGAAGGGCGCCCGCCAGAGCACGCGGCCACTGTGCGCCTGCCGCGCCTCAAAACGTCCGTTCGACGCGTCGACCGTCATGACGAGGGAGCCGGAGACCACGGCGTCCTGCGTCCGCCCCGTCACGGCCGTCGACTGGGCGCCCGACCGCACGGACCACAGCTCCTTGCCGTTGTCCGCGTCGACGGCCACGACCTCGGTCGCGTCACCGCCCGGCGTGCCCTCGGCGGCGAAGCGGTAACCGAGCACCGTGTCATCGGTGACGCCCACCAGATGCATGCCCTGGACCGGCACGCCCGGGCTCTTCTCCGTCCACACGCGGGATCCGTCGGAGATCCGCAGCCGGGCCGCCACGACCCCGCCGCCCCCGCAGAACAGCGCGTCCCCGCGCGCCTCGCACCGCAGCTCGTCCGGAATGTCCGCACGACCGCCCAGCACCTGCTTCCGCCACGGCTCGAACCCGCCAGGCAGCGGAGAACCGGTCGCCGCGACAGTGCGGCCCTTGTCGTCCGTGCCGCCCTCGCCACCCGCCCCGCCGGGATCGTCGGTCCGCATCAGCGCGACACCGGCGCCGATCGCCGCGACGGCGACGGCGGCGGCAAGGACGGAGCGCCGACGGCGGCGGTTCCCGGACCGGGGGCCGGTGGCGGAGGCGGCCTTCGCGGGGGAGGCGGCCTTCACGGTGGAGGCGGTCGGCGTGGGCGTATCCTCACCGGCCAGATGGTGCTGCGTGTCCGTCTCGCACGTGGGGCGCGCGGCGCCCTCGACGGCGGCGGCCCCGAGATCCGTGGGCAGATCCCGCAGCCGGACGAGGAGTTCGTCCGCCGATGGCCGGTCCTTCGGGTCCTTCGCCAGGCACGGCTCGACGACCCCGCGCAGCGCGCCGGGGACCGAGCCCAACGACGGCGGCTCGTGCACCACTTGATACGCGGTCATGTACGGGCTGTCCGCGTCGAAGGGTCCCTGGCCCGTCGCCGCGTACACGAGCAGCGTGCCGAGCGAGAACACGTCCGAGCGCGGCCCGACCCCGCGCGGCGCCTGCAACTGCTCCGGCGACATGAACGGCGGCGTCCCGATCACCCGCCCCGTCATCGTCAGCGTCTGCTGGTCCGCCGCGCGCGAGATGCCGAAGTCGATGACGCGCGGGCCCTCGGGGGAGAGGACCACGTTGGACGGCTTGAGGTCCCGGTGCACGACCCCCGCGCGGTGGATGTCGCGCAGCGCCTCCGTGAGCCCGATGGAGAGCGCGCGCAGCTCGGCGCCGCCGATCGGGCCGTGCTTGGCGATGCGCTGGGCGAGCGTATGCCCCTCGATGTACGTCGTCGCCATCCACGGGTGCGTGGCCTCGGGGTCCGCGTCGATCACGGCCGCGGTGAAGGCGCCGCTGACGCGCCGGGCCGCGGCCACCTCCTGCCGGAAGCGGATCCGGAACTCCTCGTCGTCCGCGAACTGCCGGTGGATCAGCTTGATGGCGACGGGCCGCCCCGAGGCCGTACGCGCGAGGAAGACGGTGCCCATGCCGCCCGAGCCGAGCCGCGCCTCCAGCGGATAACCGCCGATCTCCTCCGGATCTCCTTCACGGAGTGACACTGTCCCGACCTCCCCCGCGATCCCCCGTTACGCCATGCGCC
>NZ_WMBF01000381.1:0-6263 GCF_019400875.1 Streptomyces anatolicus
ATCCCGCAGCACGAGACCGGCCGCCGACGCCACCCGCCGCGCCCCCGCCACCGCGCGCAGCTCCGGCGGCACCACCAGCAGGCCCACGTCGATCTGGGCCAGCGCCTCGGCGACCGTCTCGTCCACCCGGCGCGGCAGGTCCACGACGACCACGCCACCGCGTCTGCGAGCCGCGGAGACGACCGCCCGGACGGCCTCCGGGGCGACCGTCACCGCATCCCCCCGGTCCCAGCTCAGGACCCGCAGCGCGTGCAGCTCCGGAAGAGACTCCTCCAGCGCTCCTCCGCCGACCCTGCCCCGCGACGCGGCGAAGGCCGGCCAGCGCAGCCCCTCGGCCGTCTCGCCCCCGAGGAGGACGTCAAGGCCGCCGCCCAGCGGATCCGCGTCGACGAGCATCGTGCGCCGCCCCTTGCGGGCCGCCGTGACCGCGAGGGCGCTGGCCAAGGTGGAGGCCCCGGCACCGCCTCGTCCCCCGATCACGCCGACGGTGAGCGCGGGTCGCCCCACGCCCTCGGCCACGTCGGCGATCCGGTCCACCAGCCACTGCTCGCCGTCGGGCAGGAGCAGCACGTGCTCGGCGCCGATCTCCACCGCCCGCTGCCAGACACCGGAGTCGTCCTGATCCCGCCCCACCAACACGATCCCGCGCCGCCGCGCGGCCCCGCGCAACCGGCCGGACGCGTCGTCGCCGACCAGGACGAGCGGGGCCGAGTCCCAGCCCCCCGCGCGATCGGGCCCGCCATGGTGCACCTCGGGCAGTGCCCCTGCCGCCGCACACAGGCGCAGCAGGTCATCGAGGAGGTCCACGTCCTCCGTCAGGATCAGCGGTCCGCCGTGCCGTCCGTCGGGCGGCGCGGCCCCACCCTGTGAAATCAGTCCACCCACGATCTCCGTCCCCCTCTCACGCAAGCCCCTGTGAATGCCGCGCTCCGCATGGGCGAAGAACCGGGCAAAGCAATCCGGCCATGAACTTCGCGAACGGAACGGGCGGAATCAGCGTGCAGCGATCCGGAAAATCGTGTGGATCTTGGTCAATAACTGTGGACAAGGCGATGCCTGTGAATATCTCCGTCACCCAAACCAGTGACATCGCAACGGCTTCACGTCGGCTTCGCGCCACGTTCGCGCCGACTTCCCGGCACCTTCCTGCGCCTTCCCGAAGACTTCCGCAGAGCAGTGCCACGGCTACACACAGTGACGGATCTTGGGCATGCCTCGAGAACGCCGGGAGGGCGCAGGGAGGGACCTGAAGGCCGGAAGATGATCGACGGAGGGCTCAAAAACCCATCCGGACATGCGACGACCCCCGCCGGGGGGGAGAGCGGGGGTCGTCCCCACGGTCCGACTCGGGGGGGGAGGAGCCAGACCGGGTTAGCACGGTCGCGAACGATCCGTGACTTCCATGGTGTACCCGAGAGCCTTCTCAGGCAAACCCACGCGCCTCAGCTTACGCCGAATGGTGGGCGCCTATGCTCAAGCCTGTGGAAAACCACTCCTTGCCTCGCACGGCCGCCTTCTTTGACCTGGACAAGACGGTCATTGCGAAGTCGAGCACGCTCACGTTCAGCAAGTCGTTCTACCAAGGCGGCCTGATCAACCGCAGGGCGGTGCTGCGCACCGCGTACGCGCAGTTCGTCTTCCTGGCGGGCGGCGCCGACCATGACCAGATGGAGCGGATGCGCGAGTATCTGTCCGCGCTGTGCCGCGGCTGGAACGTGCAACAGGTCAAGGAAATCGTCGCCGAGACCCTGCACGACCTGATCGACCCGATCATCTACGACGAGGCCGCGTCCCTCATCGAGGAGCATCACGCCGCGGGCCGCGATGTCGTCATCGTCTCCACCTCCGGCGCCGAGGTCGTCGAGCCGATCGGTGAACTGCTCGGCGCGGACCGGGTGGTGGCGACCCGCATGGTGGTCGGGGACGACGGCTGCTTCACCGGCGAGGTGGAGTACTACGCGTACGGCCCCACCAAAGCCGAGGCGATCAAGGAGCTGGCCCGCTCGGAGGGGTACGACCTCGACCGCTGCTACGCCTACAGCGACTCGGCGACCGACCTGCCGATGCTCCAGTCCGTCGGGCACCCCTTCGCCGTCAACCCCGGCCGCGCCCTGCGCAAAGAAGCCCTCACGCGCGCGTGGCCGATCCTGGACTTCCACCGCCCCGTGCGGCTCAAGCAGCGCCTGCCCGCCCCGCCACGGCCCGCCCTCGTCGCGGCGGCCGCGGTGGGCGCCGCTGCGGCCACGGCAGGCCTCGTCTGGTTCGCCAGCCGGCGCCGCGCCGCGCTGGGCTGACCAGGGCGGACACCGGCGCGAGAGCACGCCGGAGGCCCCGCCGAAAGCCCCGGCGAGACCTCGCGCCCGATTCGCTCCTATTTGAACCTAAAAGTAAAGAAGTACGGCCAGGACTTCCGCTTGCCCCAGGACTGGAGTACAAAGGAGTCAACGGCCCGCGAGACCAAGGACATCCGAGAGGATTACCTTAAAACGCAACCACGGCCCCACGGACCGAAGCATGAACACCGAGCACCCACGCGACGTCGACCCGTCGATTACGGGCCAGCCGCACCAGGTGACGGGCCAAGTTCCCGACCTGATGGGCAATATTTCGAGGACGCTTGGTAACCCGGTGAACATGCCAGCGGCGGTACGGAATTCCGTACCGCCGCAACCCTGTCCGGGACCGCCCGGGCCCTTCCGGGACCGACCGTCCGGGCCCCGCGAGCACGCCCCTACGCGGCCCCGCGCTGAAGCGCCTCGCAGACCGCTGTCGACTCCCTGACGCCCAGCTCAACGGCCTTGCCGCAGTGGGCGATCCAGGCCGCCATGCCGTCCGGCGTGCCGGACGCGTAGCCGTCCAGAGCCGCCACATAGGCCGCCCGGCCCAGCTCCGCGTGGCCCGCCTCCGCCGGGCAGATCGACTTCGGGTCCAGGCCACTGCCCACCAGGACGATGCGCTCGGCGGCCCGCGCGACCAGGCCGTTGTGCGAGGCGAAGGGCCGCAGGCTGAGCAGTTCGCCGTGGACCACGGCGGCCGTCACAAGGGCCGGCGCCGAGCTGCCCGCGATGATCAGCCGCGACAGGCCCTCCAGACGTCCCGCCACCTCGTCCGCGTCCGGCAGCGGAAGCTCGATCAGCGGCTCATCGACGGGCTCGCCCGCCAGCCGCGGGCGCCCCGCGGCCGCGTCCGAGTCGGCCGCCGCGACCAGGTGCAGCCGCGCCAGGACCCGCAGCGGCGATTGCCGCCAGATGGAAAGCAGTTGTCCCGCCTCGGCGGTCAGCCGCAGGGCCCCGCCGACCGTGCGCGCCTCGCCGTCGCCGCTGAAGTCGCTGCGCCGCCGCACCTCCTCAAGGGCCCACTCGGCCCCGGAGAGCGCGGCGGAACCGCGGGCGCCGCGCAGTGCGGCCTCGGAGGTGATCTCGTTGCTCCGGCGCCGCATGATCCGGTGCCCGTAGACCCGGTCCACGGCCTTGCGCACGGAGCCCACGGAGTCGGCCACGCCGGGGAGCGTCCCCAGGGCCACGAGCGGATCGGGTGTCGTACTCATGAGTACGACCCTACGTACTCCAGGCGCCCGCTCCACGAAGGAGTGGTCTTCTTCACGCGGAGCGAGTACGGCACGTAAAGGAGCCACTACGCTTTGTGGTCATGAAAATCGCTTTCGTAGGGAAGGGCGGCAGCGGCAAGACCACGCTGTCCTCGCTCTTCATCCGCCACCTCGCCGCCACCGGCGCGCCCGTCATCGCGGTGGACGCCGACATCAACCAGCACCTGGGCCCCGCGCTCGGCCTCGACGAGGCGGACGCCGCCCGGCTGCCCGCCCTCGGCGCCCACCTGTCGCTGATCAAGGAGTACCTGCGCGGCACCAACCCGCGGATCGCCTCCGCCGACACGATGATCAAGACGACGCCCCCGGGCGAGGGCTCACGGCTGCTGCGGGTGCGCGAGGACAACCCCGTGTACGACGCGTGCGCCCGGCCCCTGGAACTCGACGGTGCCACCGTGCGTTTGATGGTCACCGGGCCGTTCACCGAAGCCGACCTCGGTGTGGCCTGCTACCACTCCAAGACGGGAGCGGTGGAGCTGTGCCTGAACCACCTGGTCGACGGCCGCGATGAGTATGCGGTCGTGGACATGACCGCGGGCTCGGACTCCTTCGCCTCCGGCATGTTCACGCGCTTCGACATGACGTTCCTGGTGGCCGAGCCGACGAGGAAGGGGGTCTCCGTCTATCGCCAGTACAAGGAATACGCCCGTGACTTCGGCGTCGACCTCAAGGTCGTCGGCAACAAGGTGCAGGGCCCGGACGACGTCGACTTCCTGCGCGAGCAGGTCGGCGACGACCTCCTGGTGACCGTCGGGCACTCGGACTGGGTGCGCGCCATGGAGAAGGGCCACCCGCCCCGCTTCGAGCACCTGGAAGAGGACAACCGCCGTTCCCTCCAAGCGCTCCAGGCCACCGTCGACGCCTCGTACGAGCGACGGGACTGGGAGCGCTACACCCGCCAGATGGTCCACTTCCACCTGAAGAACGCGCAGAGCTGGGGCAACGAACGGACGGGCGCCGACCTGGCTGCCCAGGTCGACCCCGACTTCGTACTGCGCGAGCAGACGGTCACCCCTGCCTGACGGATCCGCCGCCCACGCGCCCGCGGGGGTTACGGCTTGACGGCCGGAGCCCCCGGGACGCCCTTGGGGGCCGGTGCGGGCTGGGCGGAGAGGAACGCCGGCCAGCCCTCCTTCGGCGCCTTGCCGACCCGTAGCTCGGTCAGCTTCGCCAGCACCTTCGGGTCCTGCGCGTCGAGCCAGTCGGCGAGCTGCCGGAAGGAGACGCACCGCACGTCACGCTTGGTGCAGACCGTGTCGATGGTCTCCTCGATGGCACGCATGTACGTGCCGCCGTTCCACGACTCGAAGTGGTTGCCGATGATCAGCGGCGCGCGGTTGCCCTTGTAGGCGCGGGCGAAGCCCCGGAGCAGTCCGTCGCGCATCTGGTCGCCCCAGTACTCGTGCTTGGACGGATCGCCCTGGGAGGTCGAACCGGACTGGTTGACCATGAAGTTGTAGTCCATGGTGAGCGTCTCGAACCCACGGCCGGGGACCGGGACGAGCTGCATCGACAGATCCCAGAGGCCTTCCTTCTTCTTGGGCCACACCTGGTTGTTGACGCCGCTGGTGTCATAGCGGAAGCCCAGGTCCCGGGCGGCTCGCATGAAGTTCTTGCGCCCTTCCAGGCAGGGTGTGCGGGCGCCGATCAGCTCTTTCTCGTAGTCAAAGGGCAGAGGCTTCGCCTTCTTCAGGCCCGTGTTCGTCTTCCAGGCCTTCACGAAGGACTTGGCCTGCTTGATCTCGCTCTTCCACTCCTTGACGGACCACTCGCCGACCCCGCGGCCCGCGCCGCAGAAGTGGCCGTTGAAGTGGGTGCCGATCTCGTTGCCCTCGAGCCAGGCGCCGCGGAGCTGCTCCACGGTGTTCTTGATGCCCTTGCGGTCGTTGAAGCCGATGTCCGAGCTGCCGGTCGTGTGCTGCGGCGGATCGTAGAGAGAACGTTTCTCCTCGGGGAGCATGTACACGCCGCTGAGGAAGTACGTCATCGTGGCGTCGTTCCGCTTGGCCACCTTGCGGAAGTGGGAGAACAGCTTCTGGCCGTCCTCGCCCGCGCCGTCCCAGGAGAAGACCACGAACTGCGGGGGTTTCTGGCCCGGCTTCAGCCGGGCCGGTCTCGGCAGGTTCGGCTGCTTTCCGGTGTACGCGGTGGAGCCGTCGCCGATCAGGCGGACCGGGCTCTTGGGCGCCGCGGCCCCGGCTCCCTTCTTCGCGCCGTGGGCGCCTTCCTTGGTGCCGGCGCCCGCGCCGGTGTCGCTCCCCCCGCAACCGGCCAGCGCTGCCGCGCAGGCCACGAGGGCGGTGAGGCTCGCGGTGATCCTCCGGGTGGCGGCCATCTTCCGCCCACCTCTTTCCGTGCAAGTCGGGACAGAACGGTCAGCAACTTCGCACGGGTGTCGGAACGGGTTGGTATGACAAGCCGCTAAAAGTTTTTATTCATTCATCCGAGTGATTGATTGCCCCATTTGCCTTATTAATCCACCCAAAGCCTTTACTCTGCATTACTGTTCGTTTACCGAGAGTTGAGATATCCCGCCGCTGCACGCCGTGACCCACGGCCGCGACCCGCCCTCCGGAGACCCCCGGAGGACCCCATGTCCCGCGACCGCGCTGCCCCGGAGGAGACGGGAAAGATGTCTGCCTGCGTCCCCACTCGC
>NZ_WMBF01000382.1:0-6252 GCF_019400875.1 Streptomyces anatolicus
ATGCCGAGCCGGTCGGGACGCTCGGCGGCGGCGAGGGAGGCGGCGATGGAACGCAGCAACTCCGTACGCCCACTGCCCGCGGGCCCCTCGGCCAGCAGATGCGGCCCGTCGGCGGCGAGGTCCACGGCGACGGGCCCGCGCGGCCCCGCGCCGAGCACCGCGACGGCCCGCCCGCCCAGCGCCTCCGCGTCGTCCGCGGCGGCGGCCCAGCGCGCCATCAGCGAGGCGGGCGTGGCACGGGCGAGGCCCAACTCGTCCAGGAGCCGGGCCGCTTGGGGCAGCGGCGCGGACACGCGTGCGTGCCCCTCACCGGCCGTGCCGTCCGTCCGCAGTGGCGCGAGCGCCCGCGCGAACCGCTCGGCCCACGCCGCCGACACCGCGTCCACCGCGGCGACCGTGCCGTGCCCCGCGGGCCGCCCGCCCGCCGCCCGCATCAGCCGCAGCGCGGTCGCCACATCGCCGCTGAGCAGTGCGACGGCACCGCACGCGCGGAAGGCGGGCGACACCGAACACGCGGCCTCGTACGTATCGAGGACCGGCGACGCGGGCGAGGCGGCCACGGTCTCGGCGAGGCACACGACATGGATCCCGGCCCGCGCGCCCTCACCGGCGAGCCGGACGGTCGCCTCGCGCAGCGCTGCCGACCCGGGGTCCCCGTCGACGATCACGACGGTGCGCGACGCGGGCTCCCCGAAAGCGGCCCCTCCGAAGGGACCGGGCCCCCCGAAGGGAGTGGGAGCCCCGAAACCGGCCGCCGCCCCGAAACCGGCCGCCGCCTCGGCGTCCACGCCGCCCTCGTCGGCGATGTGGTCGTCGAGGCGCCGGATCAGCTCGTCCGTGCGCGCCGCCGCCTGATCGCGGTCGTAGGCGAGGAGGAGCCGGCAGTCCTGGCCGTGCGTGGGCCGCAGATGGGGGAGCCAGCCGAGCCAGGCCCACTCGGCGGTGCGCTCCGCGGTGGTGCGCGCGCGGTCCGTGCTGATCAGCACGATCTCCAGGCAGTCGGGGGAGTGCAACGCGCCGAGCTGGGCGACGACCGCCCGCGCCAGGCCGGTCAGCCGCTCCCTCGGCCCGGCGATGCCGAGCGCGCCCGCCTCCCGCAGGCTCACCGTGACCGGCACGGCGGGCAGCGGCGTCCGGTCGTCGGGCGCCACCCGGTCGACCGTGCCGAGCCGCACCGCGAGCGCCTCCGGATGGCCCGGGCCCCGCTCCCAGAGGCGGGGGCCCGGGCCGAGCGCAGTCAAGAGGAGGGTGGCGGGATCCGGCCAGGATTCGGGCGTCCGCGCGGCGGCGGCGACGGCAAGCTCCTCCGGCGTGGGCTCCGGCGCCCCGAACTCGCCGTCGTCACCGTCCTCGTCGGTGTCGTACGCGTCATACCCGTCGTACGCCCCCTCGTCCTGCCCGCTGCCCCGGCCCCCGGTCAGCCGCCGGGCCCAGGCCGAGAGGCCGCCCCGCTTGCGCAGGCCGCGCGGGACCGTCGTGCCGCGCGGCGGAGTGCCGAGGCGGGTCCGCTCGGCGTCGGGCGCGCCGCCCTGCGCGGGCACGACACCCGGGTCGCCGCCGACCGTGTCGTACGCCCCGTGCTCGCTGCCGTGGCCCCCCGCCGCCCCGTGCGCCTGCGAGGCGTGCGCCCCTTGTGTCTCGTACGCCCCCGAATGTGTCTCGTACGCCCCCGAAGTCCCGTGAGTCCCGTGGGCTCCATGCGTCCCGTGTGCACCGGCCGGCCGGTGCGTGCCGTCGCCGCCCGCCGCTCCCCACTCCGCCGAGCCGTACGCGTGGTGGGCGGCCCCCTCCGGAGAGCGGGCGGGCGCGAGGAACGCGGGCTGGGGGGTCTCGGCGGGCCGCACGCGCACGTGCCCCTCGCCGTCGGGCGCGGTCGTGAGGGTCCCGCCCGCTCCGGGGGCCGCGCCGGCGCCGCCGCCGGTCAGGCGGAGCGCCGACTCGCCGATCCGCAGCAGGGAGCCCGGGGGGAGCGGCACGGGGCGGTCGGTGACCTCCCTGCCGTCCACCGATGTGCCGTTCGTCGAACCCAGGTCCGTGACCGTGACGCGGCCGTCCTGGGCGAGGGTGACCGCGCAGTGCAGCCGGGAGACGTCGGGGTCGTCGAGCGGGACGTCCGCGTCGGCGGAGCGGCCGACCCGGATCTGGCCGCCGTGCAGCAGATGGACGCCGCCCGCGTCGGGCCCCGCCACCACGTGCAGCTGGGCGGCCGCGCCGGCCGGTTCGGGACCGGGCTCGGCGGGCGCGCCGAGCGAGAGCACCGCGCCGTCGATCAAGGGAGGCTCGCCGAGCGTGCACCGCTGGGCGTCGAGGCGCTCCGGGCCCGCGTACAGCACGAGGGGGCTCTCGGTGCCCGCCACGGCCGTGGCGAGGCCGGAGGCCACCGCGGCGAGCGCGGTCCCGGCGGGCGCGGTGACCAGCACGTCACAGGCGCCGGGAACCCCGGTCGCCGCCGGGGGGCGGCCTTGCTGCTCGGTCTGGCCGCTGCGCGGCCCGAGGACGGTCAGCCGGATCTGCATCGCCGTCAGCGGTCCCTTCTGCGCTGGGCGCCCGGCACGGGGACTCGCGCTGTGTTTCCCCCCACCGCACACGGGCACGTCGGCCAGTACTGGGGGCATCCTCGCACCTGCCACCGACAACACGCCCGGCGGCCACCGGTAAGTGATCTTGATTGGTCGCCTCTGCTCGGAAAAGTGCCTGCTTGGACCGCCTGGGACAGGTGTGAGGGCCCGGGTGAAGGTCCGTGCGGGAAGGCCGAACCGGAGACTCTCCGGCAACCAATGGCCACGGTCGAGCGTCTTTCTCCCGGACAGCGACCCGGAGAGTGATCCGGACTGTGATCCGGAGAGTGATCCACGGGAACAGCCGGGCGGAATCGGATCGACCGGTGCCCCGTTCGGCAGCACTACAGTGGGTCGGAACACCTCAGACCCCCGGACGGGTCCAGCGTCCGGACGGGACCAGCCAGATCAGCAGGGAGCGCATGACGTGCGGCCGGTAGGCAGCAAGTACCTGCTCGAGGAGCCGCTCGGGCGCGGCGCCACGGGCACAGTCTGGCGGGCCCGCCAGCGGGAGACCGCGGGTGCCGAGGCGGCCGTCGCGGGCCAGCCGGGCGAGACCGTCGCGATCAAGGTCCTCAAGGAAGAGCTGGCCAACGACGCGGACGTGGTGATGCGCTTCCTCAGGGAGCGGTCCGTCCTGCTCAGGCTGACCCACCAGAACATCGTCAGAACACGCGACCTGGTCGTCGAGGGTGACCTCCTCGCCCTGGTCATGGACCTGGTCGACGGCCCGGACCTGCACCGCTACCTGCGCGAGAACGGCCCGTTCACGCCGGTCGCCGCGGCCCTGCTGACCGCCCAGATCGCCGACGCGCTCGCCGCGAGCCACGCCGACGGCGTCGTCCACCGCGACCTGAAGCCCGCGAACGTCCTGCTCAAGCAGGATGCCGAGGGCATGCACCCGATGCTCACCGACTTCGGCATCGCGCGCCTCGCGGACTCCCCGGGCCTGACCCGCACCCAGGAATTCGTCGGCACGCCCGCGTACGTCGCGCCGGAGTCTGCCGAGGGCCGCCCGCAGACCAGCGCCGTCGACATCTACGGCGCCGGCATCCTGCTGTACGAGCTGGTCACCGGCCGCCCGCCGTTCGCCGGTGGCTCGGCCCTCGAAGTCCTGCACCAGCACCTCAGCGCCGAGCCGCGCCGCCCCTCGACCGTCCCCGACCCGCTGTGGACGGTCATCGAGCGCTGCCTGGACAAGAACCCGGACCGCCGCCCCAGCGCCGTGAACCTCGCCCGTGGCCTGCGGGCGGTCGCCGACGGCGTGGGCGTGCACTCCACCCCGGCGCAGATCGCCGCCGCGGAGGGCGTGGGCGCCCTGCTGATGCCGGACCCCTCGCCGGCCCCCGTGCCGGAGGCTCCGGGCGCGGCCGACCCCACGCAGGTCCTGCCGAGCAACGCGGGCGCGTACGACCCGAACGCGGCGACCAGCGTCATGCGCAGCACCGGCGCCCCCGGTGACGCCGACCCCACCTCCGTACTGCCTAACAACCGCGGCGCCGCCGACCCGACCGCGGTCATGCCGCCGGTCCCGCCGAACGACCCGGGAGCGGATCCGAACGAGCCGCACCCCTGGCAGAACCAGATGCGCGCGGCCCGCGACCGCAACGAACAGACCCAGGTCCACTCCTATCTCGACCCCGACCAGGACCCGCTGCGCCGCCGCCCCCAGCGCCAGGTGGCCCGGCCCCAGCAGCAGCCGCCGCACCCGCAGCAGTACTCGCCGCAGCAGCAGCGCGGGCAGCAGCAGCGCGGCCAGCAGCCGCGTGGGCAGCGCCCGCAGCAGTACGCTCCCGCGCCCCAGCAGTACCAGCCGCAGCACCAGCCCCAGCAGTACGCCGCGCCCCCGCAGGCGCCGCAGCCCCAGCAGCCCGCCCCGCGCCCCGCGCGCGAGCCGAGGCAGCCGCGTCAGCGCAGCGCCAACCCGATGAAGATCCCGGGGCTCGGCTGCCTCAAGGGCTGCCTGTTCACGATCCTCATCCTCTTCGTGGCGAGCTGGCTGGTCTGGGAGTTCAGCCCGCTGCAGGACTGGATCGGCACGACGAAGGGCTACTGGGAGCAGCTGACGGACTGGTACGACACGGTCAGCGGCTGGGTAGGAAAGCTCGGCGGCAACTAGGGCCTGTCCGGCGGATCATGTCGCGGGACGCGGGGTGTGGCACCCCGATCTGCGGCGTTGTCGTCGGTTGTCAACGCTCCGCGTTGCCGCCCTCCTCCGCCTTGCATCTCGGCGCACCACACCCCGCTCACCCGCACCAAGAGGTGTCCGCCACCCGAACGCGACCTGATCCGCCGGACAGGCCCTAGGAGCCGTCCGGTTTCCCTGGCGCGCGCCCGCGCGGGCGGACAATCCCCGGACGACTCTGGGGATTTGTCGACATCTGCAGGGTGATTTCTGCTCCCGGAGTGAAGGTTGGTGGCAAGGACGCGTAGTTTTGTCGCCAACACGCATCCGTAGGAGCAGTCTTGACGCGCAAGATCGGCAGCCGGTACACCGCCCACCAGATCCTGGGCCGTGGCAGCGCCGGCACGGTGTGGCTCGGCGAGGGGCCCGAAGGTCCCGTCGCCATCAAGCTGTTGCGCGAGGACCTGGCCTCCGACCAGGAACTCGTCGGCCGCTTCGTCCAGGAGCGCACGGCTCTGCTCAGCCTCGACCACGCGCGCGTGGTGGGCGTGCACGACCTGGTCGTCGACGGCAACGACCTGGCGCTCGTCATGGATCTCGTACGCGGCACGGACCTGCGCACCCGCCTCGACCGCGAGCGGCGCATGGCCCCCGAGGCCGCGGTCGCCATCGTCGCCGACGTCGCCGACGGGCTCGCCGCCGCGCACGCGGCGGGCATCGTGCACCGTGACGTCAAGCCCGAGAACGTCCTCCTGGACATGCAGGGCCCGCTCGGCCCCGGCGGGGCGCACCCCGCGCTCCTCACCGACTTCGGCGTCGCCAAGCTGATCGACTCCCCGCGGCGGACCCGCGCCACGAAGATCATCGGTACGCCGGACTATCTAGCCCCCGAGATCATCGAGGGCCTGCCGCCGCGCGCCGCCGTCGACATCTACGCCCTCGCGACGGTGCTGTACGAGCTTCTCGCGGGGTTCACCCCCTTCGGCGGGGGCCACCCCGGCGCGGTCCTGCGCCGCCACGTCACAGAAACGGTCGTGCCGCTTCCCGGGATCCCCGAGGAGCTGTGGCAGCTGCTCGTCCAGTGCCTCGCCAAGGCGCCCGCCTCGCGGCTGCGCGCCTCCGAGCTCGCGGCGCGGCTGCGGGAGCTGTTGCCGCTGGTGGCGGGGATGCCGCCGCTGGACGTCGACGAGCCCGACACGGAGCCTTCGCCGGCCGAGGAGGCGTACGAGGACTCCGCACCCGAGCCGCGCGCGGCCGCTCCCCGGCGCGGGGCGGTCCCCCTGGTGCCGGGGTCGACGTCGGCCGACTCGAACAACCGGGACACGCACACCTCGATGCGGGTGCCGGGGCCGGACGAGCTGGCAGGCGGGGCCCGCGGCACGGCCCGCGCGCCGAGGGCGTCCGGCGCGGCCCGCCCCGGCTCCGCCAAGCACCGCGCCTCCACGCGGCGCCGCCGGGTCACGCTCGGGGTGGCCGGGGTCGTCCTCGCGGCGGCGGCGGGCATCGGCGTCTACGCGGCGAGCTCCTCCGACGCACAACCAACGGCCCCCGACACCTCTTCCCCCATGT
>NZ_WMBF01000383.1:0-6233 GCF_019400875.1 Streptomyces anatolicus
GTCCACGGACTCCAGCAGCCGCGCCGCGGCCTCCCGCACCACCCCGGGGTCGTCCGTGGGCCCCCGCAACGTCTCGGACCGCGTCAGCGTCGAGAAGTCGAAGCGCCGCACCTTCAGCACGATGGTCCGCCCGGAGTGCCCGGCCGCCCGCAGCCGCTGCACACACCGGTCGGCGAGCCGCGCGACCTCTCCCCTGATCCGCACCCGGTCATGGATGTCCACGTCGTACGTGTCCTCGACGCTGACCGACTTGCTCTCCCGCTCGGCCACCACGGGCCGCTCGTCCAGCGCCAGCGCCATCGCGTACAGCGACCCGCCGTGCGCCTTGCCGAGGAGCCGTACCAGCTCGTCCTCACCGGCCTCCGCGATCTCCTCGACCGTGGTGATCCCGGCCCGCCGCAGATGGTCCCCGGTGGCCGGCCCCACGCCGGGCAGCGTACGGACCGACATCGGCCCCAGCAGCGCCCGCTCCGTCCCCGGCGCTATCAGCCTGAGCCCGTCCGGCTTGGCCTCCTCCGAGGCGATCTTCGCCAGCATCTTGGACGCGGCGAGCCCCACCGACCCGGTCAGCCCGGTCACCGCCCGGATGTCGGCCCGCAGCCGCTCCCCCACGGCCCTGGCGGACGCCTCGTCATCGGCGACGCCGCCCGCCTCCAGGTCCACGAAGGCCTCGTCCAGACTGAGCGGCTCCACCAGCGGCGACAGCTCCCGCAGCAGCCCCATCACCTGCTCACTGATCGCCCGGTACAACCCGAAGCGCGGCACGAGATAGGCGGCGTTCGGCGCCAGCCGCCGGGCCTGCCCCATCGGCATCGCGGAGTGCACACCGAACCGCCGCGCCTCATACGAAGCCGTGGCCACGACCCCTCGCGGGCCGAGGCCGCCCACCACGACGGCCTTCCCACGCAGACTCGGCTTCGCGGCCTGCTCGGCGGACGCGTAGAAGGCATCCATGTCCAGATGCAGGATCGTCGGCGCGCTTCTCACATCTCCGATGCTGCCCTACGCCACTGACAATGCCCCGCCGACGGCTCAGACCGCCCGGTTGCGCCGCCTGGCCAGCTCATCGCCGGGATTGTTCCCGATGAGCGTCTCCCCGGTGTCGATCCGCTCCCCGTGCAGCTGGGACAGCGCGGCCTCGACATCACGCCACACCACGCCGACAGCGATCCCGAAGATCCCCTGGCCGCCCTGGAGCAGATCGTGGACCTCACCGGGCGACGTGCACTCGTAGACCGTCGCCCCGTCGCTCATCAACGTCATCCGCTCGAGATCACAGAATCCGCGCTCCCGCAGATGCTGGACCGTCGTACGGATGTTCTGCAGTGAGACCCCGGTGTCGAGGAACCTCTTGACGACCTTCAGGACGACGACGTCCCGGAAGCTGTAGAGCCGCTGGGTCCCGGAGCCCCCGGCGGCACGCACACTGGGCTCGACCAGGCCCGTCCGGGCCCAGTAGTCGAGCTGCCGGTACGTGATGCCCGCGGCCGCGCACGCGGTCGGCCCCCGGTACCCGATCTGCTCGGAATGCTCGAACGTCGCGTCCCCGCTCCCCTGGACCGCCATCGGTTTCGGAGAGTGATCGGCCGCGCTGCTGTGAAGCGGGTACGGACCGCCCACCGCCGTACCGTCGCCGCTGCTTCTCACGCCGACCTCCGTCCTTGACCTGCCTTCTCGACGGTAGGCAGTCACCAGGGGCTCGTCAACGATCGCCACACTCGCCACGCCGAGTGATAATCACCCTGAGAGTGGTTTCCCGTACCTTGCCACGGGGAAAGGCTAGCCGAATGGTCGAAATCGGACCCCCGGGCGCGGCTCACTGGCTGTTGGTGCCGAAGTCCTCGGGCGAGATCTGGTCGAGGAACTCGCGGAATTTCTCCACCTCGTCCTCCTGCTCGTCCGGGATCGCGATGCCCGCGTCGTCCAGGACACCGTCGCTTCCGTAGATCGGCGTTCCGGTGCGCAGCGCCAGTGCTATGGCGTCGGACGGCCGTGCGCTCACCTCCACACCGCTGGCGAAGACCAGCTCGGCGTAGAAGACCCCTTCGCGGAGGTCCGTGATGCGCACTTCTGAGAGCTCCTGACCCACGGCCTCCAGCACGTCCTTGAAAAGGTCGTGGGTCAGCGGCCGTGCGGGTGCCATGCCCTGCTGCGCGAAGGCGATGGCGGTCGCCTCACCTGGTCCGATCCAGATGGGGAGGTACCGGTCGCCTCCCACTTCACGCAGGAGCACGATCGGCTGGTTGGAGGGCATTTCGACCCGGACACCTACGACGTCGAGCTCGTTCACACAGCAACCCTAGGACGTGGCTGGCAGGTTTGGGTAGTCGGGCACCCGCCGAGTACCGGCCAGGGAACCCCCGGAGACCCCGGGAGGCCCCACCGGATCAGGGCAGTCTGACCCCGAGCGCGGTCTGCACAAGGGCCGAATGCAGCTTCCCCGTGAGCCCCGCCAGCTCTTTGGTACGGGCCTCGGCATGGGCCCTGGTCTGCGGATTGCGATGGCGCCGCAGCGGCGCCACGACCTGGTCGACGAGCCCGGCCTCCCGGTCCGCGGCGGCCTTCATGGCCCGCAGATGGCGCGGCTCGATACCGAACCGGCCCAGCTCGACCACGAGCGAGGCGACCGTGACGGCCTCCGCGTCGTAACCGCCGTCGGGCAGCCTCGTGACAAGCCCGAACGTCTCCCACTCGGCGAGCTGGCCCTCGTCGATCTCGGCGACGGCCAGCAGTTCGTCACGGCCCACACGTGCCGCGGTCGGCCCCTCGGCCTCGTCCTGACCCCTGGGGCCGCCACCGTCCCGCTGACGGCCCGGAGAAGGCAGCGGGGCCCTCTCGCCGCGCTCCAGCGCCTCCAGGTGCTCCCGGATGACCTTGAGCGGCAGATAGTGGTCCCGCTGCATCCTCAGGACGTGAGCGAGCCGCTCGACATCCTCCGGGCTGAACTTCCGGTAGCCGGAAGGCGTGCGCTGCGGCTCGATGAGCCCCTCGGCCTCCAGGAAACGAATCTTGGAGATGGTGACCTCGGGAAACTCATCACGCAGCGTGTTCAGCACGGTGCCGATGCTCATCAGCCGACGGTCCGCGGCGGCGGTGCCGGTACCGGCACCGCCCCTCGGTGTTTGAAGCATGGACCTTCCTGACGGGTCAGATGCCGACGCTCCGCTGGCTCGCGTAGAAGACCAGCCGGTACTTACCGATCTGCACCTCGTCACCGTTCGACAGTGCGACGGAGTCGATGCGCTCCCGGTTGACGTACGTGCCGTTGAGGCTGCCCACGTCGGCGACGGTGAAGGAGCCGTCCTGAAGGCGACGGAACTCCACATGGCGACGCGACACCGTCACGTCGTCGAGGAAGATGTCGCTCTGCGGGTGACGCCCCGCCGTGGTCAGCTCGCCGTCGAGCAGGAAACGACTGCCCGAGTTCGGCCCGCGGCGCACGACGAGGAGCGCCGAGCCGAGCGGCAGCGCGTCGACCGCTGCCTGCGCCTCCGGGGAGAGCGCGGGGGACGGCGTCTGTCCCGTGACCTCCGAGTCGTAGGCCTCCAGGCCCGAGATGGAGATCGTCGACGTCGTCTCGGAAGCGCGCTCCGGCGCCGCCCCCGCGCGCAGCGGCGCACCGCAGTTGGAGCAGAACCGGCTCGCCTCGGCGTTGCGGTTCCCGCACCTCGTACACACCAGTGCCATGGACGGGTCCTCCTGCCGCGGCTGCCCCGCGGGGGCATTCGATGCGTGCGGGCCGGGGGTAAACCCTCCACCCGTACTTGAGGTTGACGGTTCCCCGAAACCTATGCGGCCGGGACCGGCAGGGTCAACAGACGACGCGCCCTGTCCGCCCGAAATGTCACCACCTGGACCAGTCACCTGATCGCGGAACATGGGGCGCTCGCCGCCCTGTCCCTCGGCATCTCCATGGCGAGGGGCACGGTGTCGGGCAGTGGCGGGATTGCCGCTGTCCTCACGTGCGCTCTTGCCGAACAACTTCGCAAACAACTTCACGGGCGATTCCCCTTGACCGAAACAGACCCGCCCGTGGGGCAGGACGAACCCTGATTGCACACACCGGCATTCATCGGTGAACCAGACATCCTCACAACGTCCGTATCCACCAAACAGTTTCCACCACGCACCACGCTTCCGGTGCGCCGACCCCCCGCAACCTCATGCCCTTGCTCGACGGCCCCCATGCGCCCGCCCCTCACTGGGAGGACGACCGAGCGTAGTCAGGCCGCTTCGCAGGTCGCAAGGCGCTCACGACGATCTTCTCTGAGCGGGTCACGGCGACCGTGGCCTGCTCCTTCTCCAGAGTCTGCACCACACCGCCCGGGATGTTCAGCGCAGGTTCCAGATCCTGCGGCTTGCCGATCACCTTGAAGAGGTACGGTTCGCCGACCTTGCGGCCGTCCACCCGGACGCCACCGCCGCCGGCGTCCGAAAGATGGGTGCTTGCCACCACGCGTACGTCGTTGATCTGGATCGCCTCGGCGCCTGCGGCGCGCAGCTCCTGAATGGCGTCGAGCAGCATGTCCGCCTCGATCGCCTCCTTCTTGTCCTCGATGGCGAGCGTGATGCCGGGTCCCTGGGCGGCCACCGTGCCTGCCAGGATGCCGAGTTGCCGTTCGCGCTCGACCGTCTGCTTGCGTGCCTCTTCGGCCTGGTCCGAGCTGTTCTCGAGCCCGGTCCGCTGCTCCTCGAGGCGCCGCTTCTCCTCTTCCAGACGCTGAGTACGGTCATCCAGTTCATCGAGGATGCGTACGAGATCTTCCTGACGTGCGCCGCGTAGCGCACTGCTGTCGTTGTTGGACCGCACCTGGATGGCCAGACCGAGGCCCAGCACGAACAGCAGCAGGGCCACGATGAGTTGGGGGCGGGTCACCCGCGGCGGCCACAGCCCCTTGGCGAGCCGCTGACGGCCGGTGAGGGTCTTCGGCCCACGGACGGGCGCGGCGGGGGTCTCAGGGGCGGCCGGGACCTCGGCGGGGAGTTCCTCACGGCGGTTGTACGCGGGTGTCTCGTCGTCACTCATCGGCGTCACGCCCTGAAGATGTGCCGGCGGATCGCGGCCGCGTTGGAGAAGATCCGGATGCCGAGGACCACGACGACTCCCGTGGACAGCTGGGCGCCGACGCCCAACTTGTCGCCCAGGAAGACGATCAGCGCGGCCACCACCACGTTCGACAGGAACGACACCACGAAGACCTTGTCGTCGAAGATGCCGTCGAGCATCGCGCGCAACCCGCCGAACACGGCGTCGAGAGCCGCGACCACGGCGATCGGAAGGTACGGCTCGACCACCGCCGGAACCTCGGGCCGAACCAACAATCCGGCCACGACTCCCACGACGAGGCCCAGTACGGCGATCACGATGTGCCCTTTCCTGCCTTCGGCTCTGCTGTTCGTACGGTCACACTGGGCGCTGCGGGCAACCGGAGATCATCCGACACGGAGATGCTGGTCCGGATGCCGAAGTTCTCCTGCAGAGCGTGCAGATACTGACCGTCGGGGCTGTTCTGGAACCGGGTGCTCAAGCGGTTCCCCTCACCCACTGCCAGCACCGTATACGGCGGCACCAGCGGCCTGTTGTCGACCAGTATCGCGTCACCCGCGGCCCTGATCGCCGACAGCGCGGTGAGCCGCTGGTCATTGATGGAGATCGCCTCGGCGCCCGACTGCCACAGGCCGTTGACGACGCGCTGCATGTCGCGGTCGCGCACCCGCCCGGTGTCGGAGAAGCCGGCGCTCTCGCGCGGCCCGCCGCCGCCCTGGTCGGCTTCCTTCTTGTCGTCCACCACGAGCTTCACACCGGGCCCGTGGACCTCCGTCGCGCCGGAGAGGAGGCCGAGCAACTCGCCCTGGCTGCCGCCGTGCTTCTTGAGCGCGAGCCGCTGCCGCTCGCCCACGTCGTCGCGGAGTTCGTCCACGTCGTCCTCGAGCTTGTCGGCCCCGGCCGTGGCGTCCTCGACGCGGTCGATGAGTTCCTCGCGCTCCTTGGCGAGCACCGGCGCCGCTATCCGCGCCTGCGCGGCCCCCACGGTGACCACGAGCGCGGCGAGCACGAGGCCCGCGGCGAACCCGAGTTTGGCCCGCAGCGGGCGAGGGACACCACTGTTCCCTTTGGCCTTCTTCCTGGCCGCCGCCTCCGCGTATCCCTCGTCCAGGCTGTGGTCCATGACAGTGGTGAGCAGCGACATGGACGCGTCCGGACGCCGGGGGCGGGAGGGGGTGCTCCGAAC
>NZ_WMBF01000384.1:0-6194 GCF_019400875.1 Streptomyces anatolicus
GTGCCGGGTCCCACGCCTTCGTCCGGTGGCCCGGCGCCGGGCGCTGTGCCCGCCCGTCCCGCCGTGCGGGAGGCCCGCCCGCAGCGGGAGCCGGGGCCCGCCAAGAGGCGTCGGGTCATCGCTCTCGCCGCCGCTGGTGCCGCCGCCGTGGTCGGCATAGGATCCGCCGCCCTCGCGCTGAACGGCGGTGACGACGACGGACGTCGGCGGAACGAAACCGGCGCTTCGGCGCAGGCAAGCCCGGAAGCGTCCGCGGGCGCCAGCTCGGGCGCGGACGGTCACAAGGACCCCGCCGACGAACCCGAGGCGAAGCAGGGCAAGGGCAAGCCCTCCTCGTCGCCCTCGCGGAAGGCGAGCCCCCGGCCCGGCGACGCCTCCTCGGGCGAGCGCGGCGGCAAGGGCCCCGCCTCCCTGGGGCAGGCGCCCGGCGACGATCTCGGGGCGCCGATCGCCGTCCGTACCAGGCCCTACGTCTACGAAAGCCCGTGCAGCCAGCGCTTCCTGGTCAACCGCAAGCCCCATCAGGTGCCCCAGCCGCCGGCCGTCGAGCAGGACGCGCCGGGCTGGGCCGCCGACCTCGGCGCGGTCTCGGCCGGTGAGCAGCTGATCGAGGTCACCGTGCAGGGGCTGAGCAAGGACACCGTCGTCCTGCAAGGGATGAACGTCCGCGTGCAGAGCACCAGTTCGCCGCTGGCCTGGAACGACTTCCAGATGGGCGTCGGCTGCGGCGGCCGGGTCTCCACCAAGTCCTTCGCCGTCGACCTCGACGACGGGGCGCCGCGCCTCACGCCCAAGGCCGGTCAGCGCGACTTCCCGTACAAGGTGAGCGAGGACGACCCCGAGGTCTTCTACGTCAAGGCCGATGTCGAGGCCCACGACGTCCGCTGGTATCTGGAGCTTGAGTGGTCGAGCGGCAAACGGCACAACGTGCTCCGCATCGATGACCAGGGCAAGCCGTTCCGCACCAGCGGCAACGAGGGGCGGCCCACGTTCGGCTGGCCGCTCGGCGGCTCCAAGTGGGAGGCCCCGCTCGGCAGTTGAGGCCCCGGGCGGGCAAGGCTCGTCCGCATCCCGGAATGGCGCGTGTAGAGGGCACGGGCGTGCCTAGGGTGCGGGCAGAGCCGTCCGAGCCGCCCTGGGTGCGGCCGGCGCCGTCCGAGCCGAAGGAGTCACCGCCGTGACCGTCACCGAGCCAGCCCCCGCCGTCGCCCCCATGCCGCCGCTCGCCGCGCGCGCCGCCTCGGTCGGTGGCTCGCCGGTACGGGACATCCTCGCGGTCACCGCGCGCCCCGAGGTCATCAACTTCGCGGGCGGCCTGCCCGCACCCGGCCTCTTCGACGCCGAGGGCATCGCGGCCGCCTTCCGCGCGGTCCTCGCCGAGACGCCCGAGCGGGCGCTCCAGTACTCCACGACGGAGGGCGAGCCCGTCCTGCGTACCGCCATCGCGGCGCGGACCTCCGCGCGCGGGCTCGCCACCGGACCCGACGACGTGCTGATCACCACGGGCTCGCAGCAGGCCCTCTCGCTCCTCGCGACCGCGCTGGTCGAGCCCGGGGACACCGTCCTCGTCGAGAACCCCTGCTATCTCGCGGCGCTCCAGGCCTTCGCCTTCGCGGGCGCGCGGATCGTGCCCGTGCCGGGTGACGAGCAGGGCATGGACCCGGCCGCCCTGGACGAGCTGGTCGCCCTGCACCGGCCGAAGCTGCTCTACACCGTGCCCACCTTCCAGAACCCGACGGGCCGAACCCTGCCCGGGGCCCGGCGCGCCGCGATAGCCGGGGTCGCCGAGCGGCGCGGGGTGTGGATCGTGGAGGACGACCCGTACGGGGAGCTGCGGTTCGAGGGGGAGCGGGTGTCGTGGATCGCCACGTATCCGGGGGCCGAGGAGCGGACCGTGCTGCTCGGCAGCTTCTCCAAGGTCATGGCGCCGGGGCTGCGGCTCGGCTGGCTGCGGGGGCCCGGCGCGCTGCTGCGGGCCTGCGCGGTGGCCAAGCAGGCGGCGGACCTGCATACGCCGACCGTCAACCAGCTTGCCGCGGCGCGGTACCTCGCGGAGCGCGATCTCGATGGGCATGTCGCCCGGGTGGCGGGGGTCTATCGCGAGCGGCGGGACGCGATGCTGTCGGGCCTCGGGGACGCGCTGCCGGAAGGGGCCGGCTGGGTTCGGCCGGAGGGTGGGATGTTCGTGTGGGTGAAGTTGCCTGAGGGGTACGACACGGGGGCGTTGCTGGGGGGTGTCGTTGCGCATGACGTGGCGTACGTTCCGGGGGCGCCCTTTTTTGCGGGGGCGCCGGATGTTTCTACGTTGCGGCTTTGTTTTGTAACGCAGGCCCCCGACGAGATCGTCGAGGGCCTGCGGCGGCTGCGGGCCGCGTTCGTGGGGTGAGATCTGCGGGCCGTATGTGGCTGGGCGCGCCCACGCGGCGGAGCCGCATATGTCACAGCCCCGCGCCCCTTACGGGGCCTCACCTGCGCCCCTTACGGAGCGCCCCTAACGGGGCGCCCCGCTCGGCGCCTTCAGAGGCGTTCGGGGGTCCTGATGCCCAGGAGGGTCATGCCCTGGTGCAGGGTGCGGGCCGTGATGTCGCAGAGGAACAGGCGGTTCTCGATCTGCGCCGGGGTGTCCGCCTTGAGGACCGGGCACTTGTCGTAGAACGAGGTGTACAGCGACGCCAGCTGGTAGAGGTACGCGGCCAGCTTGTGCGGGGCGTACTCCGCGGCGGCCTCCGCGAGCGTGTCGCCGAACGCGTCCACGTGGAGGCCGAGCGCCCGCTCCGCCGGGGCCAGTTCCAGCTCGGGGTGGGCCACCGGGCCGCCCGTCTCCGCGCCCGCCTTGCGCAGGATCGACTGGATCCTGGCGTACGCGTACTGGAGGTAGACGGACGTGTCGCCGTGCAGGGACACCATCTGGTCGAGGTCGAACTTGTAGTCGCGGTTCGCCGACGTCGACAGGTCCGCGTACTTCACCGCGCCGATGCCGACCTGGAACGCCCGCTCCTGGATCTCCTCCTCGGTGAGGTCGCGCGCCTTCTCGCGTACGACCTCCGCCGCGCGCTGCACCGCCTCGTCGAGCAGGTCCTCCAGGCGTACGGTCTCGCCCTCACGCGTCTTGAAGGGCTTGCCGTCCGCGCCGAGCACCGTGCCGTAGCCCATGTTGTGGGCCGTGACCTCGTCGTTCAGCCAGCCCATCCGGCGGGCCGCCTCGAAGACCATCTTGAAGTGCAGCGACTGCCGCACGTCCACCACGTACAGCAAGGTGGTGGCGTGCAGGTCGACGACCCTGTCGCGGATCGCCGAGAGGTCGGAGGCCGCGTACCCGAAGCCGCCGTCCGCCTTCTGCACGATCAGCGGGACCGGCTTGTCGTCCTTGCCCTTGATGTCGTCGAAGAACACGACGAGCGCGCCCTCGGAGCGGACCGCGACGCCCGACTCCTCGAGGAGCCGCGCCGTCTCGGCCATCATGTCGTTGTACGCGGACTCGCCGACGATCTCCTCGTCGCGGACCTCCATGTCCAGCTTCTCGAAGACCGAGTAGAAGTAGACCTTCGACTCGTCCACGAACCGCTGCCACATCTCCAGCGTCTCCTTGTCGCCGGACTGGAGGGCGACGACCCGCTTGCGGGCCCGGCCCTTGAACTCCTCGTCCGCGTCGAAGACGGCGCGCGAGGCCTTGTAGACACGGTTGAGGTTGCTGATCGCCTGCTCGCCGTCGACGTCGGCGGCCGGGGCCAGCTGGTCGGGGTTCTCGACCAGGTACTGGATGAGCATGCCGAACTGGGTGCCCCAGTCGCCGATGTGGTGGCGGCCGATCGTCTTCTCGCCGGTGAAGTCGAGCATCTGGCGCAGGGCGTCGCCGATGACGGCGGAGCGCAGATGGCCGACGTGCATCTCCTTGGCCACGTTCGGCTGGGCGTAGTCGATCACCGTCGTGCCCGCGTCCGGGTTCAGCGGGACGCCGAGCCGGTCGCCGTCGGCCGCACGCGCCGCGAGGTTCTCGGTGATCGCCCCGTCCGCGACCGTGATGTTCAGGAAGCCGGGGCCCGACACCTCGATGTCCTTGATCAGGTCCGGGGCGGTGATCCCGGACACGACCTGCGCGGCGAGCTCGCGCGGGTTGCCCTTGAGCTTCTTGGCGAGCGCCAGGATGCCGTTGGCCTGGAAGTCGGCCCGGTCGCTACGTCGCAGCAGCGGGTCCGCGGCACCGGCCTCCGGCAGGGCAGCCGAGAGGGCGTCCGCGAGGCGCTGGTGGACGGAGGCGGTGAGGGACGTGACCGAGGCCATGAATGGGTGCCGTTCTGCTCGGGTGCCTGGGTGTGCTGAAGCTACGAAAACCGAGTATCCCACGCGGTGAAAAGCGGTTTTCGCGGTTACGGGGCCACCTGGGAGAATGGCTCCGTCAAGCGGTACTCACATAGAAGAGGAAAGGCGTGCCGATCGTGGCTCAGAGCACCGATACCACCGACTGGGTCTCCCGCTACGCGGACGAGGTCATCGCCGAGTCGGAGCGTCGTGCCCCGGGCGCGAAACAAGCCGGTGCCGAGGCTCCGGTGGTGGTCGTCGCCTCCGGTCTCTCCCCCTCCGGCCCGATCCACCTCGGCAACCTCCGCGAGGTCATGACCCCGCACCTGGTCGCCGACGAGATCCGCCGGCGCGGGTACGAGGTCCGTCACCTGATCTCCTGGGACGACTACGACCGCTACCGCAAGGTGCCGGCCGGTGTCCCCGGCGTCGACGAGAGCTGGGCCGAGCACATCGGCAAGCCGCTCACCTCGGTGCCCGCCCCCGCCGGGTCCGCGTACCCGAACTGGGCCGAGCACTTCAAGGCCGCCATGGCCGAGGCGCTCACCGAGCTGGGTGTGGAGTACGACGGGATCAGCCAGACCGAGCAGTACACCTCGGGCGCCTACCGCGAGCAGATCCTGCACGCGATGCGGCACCGCGGTGACATCGACGCGATCCTCGACCAGTACCGCACCAAGAAGGACCCGGCGAAGGCCGGCAAGGGCAAGCAGGCGCAGAAGCCCGTCGACGAGGCCGAGCTGGAGGCCGCCGAGGGGTCCGGCGCCGCGAGCGAGGACGACGGCAGCGGCGGCGCCAGCGGGTACTACCCGTACAAGCCCTACTGCGGGAAGTGCGAGAAGGACCTGACGACGGTCGTCTCGTACGACGACGAGTCCACCGAGCTGGTCTACACCTGCACGGCGTGCGGCTTCGGCGAGACCGTGAAGCTCAGCGAGTTCAACCGCGGCAAGCTGGTCTGGAAGGTCGACTGGCCGATGCGCTGGGCGTACGAGGGTGTGATCTTCGAGCCGAGCGGGGTGGACCACTCCTCGCCGGGGTCGTCGTTCGTCGTCGGCGGGCAGATCGTGCGGCAGATCTTCGACGGCGTGCAGCCGATCGGCCCCATGTACGCCTTCGTGGGCATCAGCGGCATGGCGAAGATGTCGTCCTCCAAGGGCGGGGTGCCGACCCCGGCCGACGCCCTGAAGATCATGGAGGCACCGCTCCTTCGCTGGCTGTACGCGCGGCGCAGGCCCAACCAGTCCTTCAAGATCGCCTTCGACCAGGAGATCCAGCGGCTCTACGACGAGTGGGACAAGCTGGAGGCCAAGGTCGCCGACGGTTCCGCGCTGCCGGCCGACGCCTCCGCGCACTCCCGCGCGGTGCGCACCGCCGCGGGTGAGCTGCCGCGTACGCCTCGGCCGCTGCCGTACCGGACGCTGGCGTCCGTCGCGGACATCACCGCGGGGGCGGAGGACCAGACGCTGCGGATCCTGAGCGACCTGGACCCCTCGGCGCCGCTGGCCTCGCTCGACGAGGTCCGGCCGCGGCTCGACCGCGCCGAGAACTGGATCACCACGCAGGTGCCGGCCGAGGCCCGCACCGTCGTGCGGTCCGAGCCGGACACCGAGCTGCTTTCGTCCCTGGACGACGAGGCGCGCGAGTCGCTGCGGCTGCTCCTGGAGGGCCTGGACTCGCACTGGTCCCTGGACGGGCTCACCCACCTCGTGTACGGCGTGCCGAAGGTGCGGGCCGGGTTCTCCGCGGACGCGACGGCGAAGGAGCTGCCGCCGGAGATCAAGGTCGCGCAGCGGACGTTCTTCGCGCTGCTGTACCGGCTGCTTGTGACCCGGGAGACGGGGCCGCGGCTTCCCACGCTCTTGCTCGCCGTGGGCGCGGGGCGGGTTCGGAAG
>NZ_WMBF01000385.1:0-6189 GCF_019400875.1 Streptomyces anatolicus
CGGGCACATCGTGCGTGCCGGAGACCCCCGCCTGTTCTGGTCACTGTCCTTCGCCCTCACCGCGGCCACCTGGGAGCGAGTCGGCGGGTTCTGCGAGTCCTACACCGGTTACGGTGCCGAGGACACCGACTTCGCCGCCCGTGCCACCTCACTCGGTGTCGATCTCTGGTGGGTAGGCGGAGCGCCGGCGTACCACCAGTACCATCCGACGCACACTCCGCCCGTCCAGCACCTCGACGACATCCTCCGCAACGGCGCGCTGTACAAGGCCCGTTGGGGCAGCTGGCCCATGCAGGGGTGGCTGCGCGCGTTCGAGGAGCGGGGTCTGGTGGCGTACGACGCGGCGACGGACGACTGGCGCAAGACCGAAGTCAGCGAGCCGGGTCGAGGGTGATGGCGTCGATGGAACACGTCATCGCGGCCATGTTGCGTCGCATCATCCGCAAAGCCGCGTCCGCGAGGTCGGCGTCGATGTGCGCGACCGCTTCGGGGGGCACGACGACGTCGAAGTGCCTGATGTGGGCGTCCAGCGCGGAGTACAGCACGCACTGTTCCGTGACCTGCCCGCACAGGACGAGCTGCTCGACGCCCAGGTCGCCCAGGAGGTACGCGAGCGGCGTTTCGTAGAAGATCGAATGACGGGCCTTGACGACGAAGAGCGAATCCTCGTCCGGGGAGACCGGCTCGACGAGCTCCCCGTGACGCCCGGCAAGCGCGGCGTCCAAGAGTTCTCCGTGGTGTGAGCGCCACCGCCTGAAGTTGTCATTCACGTAGATCACAGGTGTGCCGCTTTCGCGGGCACGCGTGAGCAGATGGGCGATGTGTGGCAGCGCTTTGCGCACGGAAGGCACGAGCGCCTCGGCATCCTCGTGCTCGTACGTGTTGATCATGTCGATCACGACGACGGCTGTCTGCGGCATACGCGTCAGTCTCCCTTCTCATGGTTCCCCCTGCCCGGCGCGAGGGCTCGGATTCGTCCGCGCGCCCCTCTCGGGGTATCGGTCACCGCACGCCGTCCCCCAGGCCCTCCTCGGGGACTCGCGGATGATTGGACAAGCGTCCGCCCGATAGGCTTCTGATAGCCGCGGCCCGGCCTGGGGCCGCCACGCGCGTAGGAGACAACCAACCGATGGCCAGCCGGATACCTTCCTGGGCAAGTGTGTCAGGTCTTACCGTGTCAGCATTGGCTGTGGTTGCGGTACTCGCGATTCAGGCCGAGGGAGTGACCCCTGAGCCTACCGGGCAAAAGAAACCCTCAGCGAGTTCGAGCACGCCGGGCCCCAGCGGCGAGAAGCGCGACAAGGCTGAAGCGCTGCCCAAGGAATCGGGAGCGGGCAAGCGCGTCGTATATTCCCTCCGTCAAGACCGAATATGGCTGGTCGACGGGAGCGGGGACGAGCGTGTGAAAACCTACACGGTGTGGCCCGGGTCGGTGGACCCGAGTGCGGGTGAGCACAAGGTGACGGGTCTGCGGAATGCGACCGTGGGCAGCGATGGGGTTCAGGTCGTCAGGGTCGTCTATTTCTCCGGTTCCGGGGGTACGTCGGCTGCCTTTTCCGCCGCGCGGGACGGGGCATCGCCTGAACCCGCCACCCGGAAGAAGACCGGAGCCATCCGCCTTGGGTCCGACGCCTCCAAAAGCCTGTGGGGCTTCGCGAAACTCGGTACAAGCGTCGTCGTGGTGCGCTGACAATTCCTGCTGTTTACGGGATCAGCTCGCAGTATGCGGCGTTGATGTACCCGGTGACGCCGGTGGAGGGGTCCTTCACCTTGAGCCAGCTGAATTCGCCATTGACGTTCTCGCCGCGAACGCTGGCGAGGAATGTCAGTCGCTGGAGCCAGACGCTCGCCATCCGGTCAGCGGCCGAAGCGGGCGCGCCGCTACCGCCGGATGACCGAGCGGATCCAGGAGAGTTGCTGGGAGACCTCCCCGGCCTCGGCGCTCTTCTCCCGGTCGGAGCCGTTGAAGACGCCGATGAGGGTTTCGGTGCCGCGCGGGCCGACGGTCATCACCGGGCCTCCGGAGTCGCCGCCGGCGGGGATCCCGGAGACCTTCTTCATGCAGAAGTCGGGGCCGCCGGGTGCGGTGTGACCCGCGCACAGGGGGTCGTTCGGCCGTACGACCTTCAGGTCCGACTGCTTGAGGACGGGGGACTGGCAGGCGCTCTCGTCCGTGGTGCAGGTGGCGCCCCATCCGTACTGCCGCACGGCCTGGCCGCGGTGGACGCCGACCGTGGACAGGCGTGCCGTGCGGACGTTCATCGGCGGGACCTTGACGAGCATCATGTCGGCGTGTGCGCTGCCGACGCGTTTGCCGGGTATGGGGCGGACCTTGGTGCCCCTGCGCATGTCGAGACTGCCCACGCGGAAGGAGATCCGCTTGTCGGCGACCGGCCGTGCCTGCTCGTAGAAGCAGTGTGAGGCGGTGAGGATCCACTGGCGGGCGACGGCCGTCCCGGTGCATGCCGGTTTGCCGTCCACGAGCATGCGTACCGCCCACGGGCCGTAGGTGCTCTTCGACCCGCCGATGACAGCCGAGGCCGGAGCGGACGACATCACCGACCCCATGACCAGCGCCAGGGCGGTCAGCAGCAGTACACGAACACGACGCACCATCAGGAACGACTCCTCTCAGGGGAATACAGCTGTACAGGTAGTGAGAGACCCCGCTGAGCGAAAACGTTCCACACGAGCCCTGCGGCACTTCGTGGCGGCGACCACCCCGAGGTCAGCTCTGCTGAGCGGTCCACTCCAGCGTGGACATCGCGCTGGTCAGCTTCATCCTGGCCTGCGCCCAGGCCAGGGACCGGTCGCCGTCGAGGACGCTGCCCGAGACCTCCTCGCCGCGGTGGGCGGGCAGGTCGTGCAGGAACCAGGCGTGCGGCCAGCGCGCCATCAGGGCGTCGTCCACGGAGAAGGGGAGGAACTTCTCGCGCCAGGCCGGGTCCGGCTTGCTCGTGCCCGTGGTCTGCCACCGAGTGGTGTAGACGAAGTCGAAGCCGGCGTCGTCCGGAATCGCGTCCATGGAGTGGACCTCGGTCAGCGTGGTGTGGCGGGTCGCGGCGCGCTTCGCCGCCGCCTCCATGGTGGCGGCCGGTACGCCGTACCCCTCCGGGGTGGCGAAGGTGACGTGGCAGCCCGAGAAGTGGGAGATCCCCTCCGCCAGTGCGGAGGCGGTGTTGTTCCCCTCGCCCACGTACAGGATGCGGACCCCGTCGACCTCTCCCCGGGCCATCTTGACGGTGGCGAGGTCGCAGATCCCCTGGGTGGGGTGCTCCTCGGCCGCCATCGCGTTGATGACCGGCAGACCGCCGTGGCGGGACATGGCGCGCAGATCGTCCAGCGGGCCCGCGGTCCTGGCGACCAGGAGATCCAGCATGCAGCCGAGCATGCGTCCGGTGTCGGCGATGGACTCGCCGGTGTTCGTCTGGAGGTCGTTCGGGCCATACGTCACGGGGGAGCCGCCCAGCCGGATGCACCCCACGGTGAACGCCGTACGCGTACGCGTGGACGTCTTGGCGAAGAGGATTCCCACGGCCTTGCCGCGCAGTGGACGGTCGTGATCGTCAAGGTTCTGATAGAGATCGGCCGAGCGCTGGACAAGCCGGTGCACACTGCTTTGGCTCAGGTCTCCGAGAGAGAGGACCCCTCGTTCCGGAGAGACGGGCGGAGAACCCCCAAGGGACTTCATCATCAGCATTCTTACTTTCCGTTCAGCGGGTCGGCCATGCGCCCGGCCTTTATGAACACAACGTTGCAGTACGGGATCTGATGAGGAACCAGAGTGCGACGGCCACCGATGCTTTTTCGACACGTCGACGCTCGAAATATTTCCGGGCCCCGTCGAGGGTGGGATGAGCAGCGTGAACCACCGTAGGTTTTCGGCCCCGTGGGCCGGCGCCTCACCGGTGGTGCCCCGTCCACGGCGGCCGACCTGCGCTTACTTCGTCGACGCCGGCGTCCGACGTGCCCGTCCGGGCTTCTCTCATCGGGCTGCCCCGGTCCGCGCTTCCCCGGTGCCGCCCGCGCGAGTCGGCGAGCTCGCGCGGCACAAGAGCCGTATCCGTAGCGGGAGTTATGGCAAGTACGCCCGCCGCCAAGGCGAACGAGGGTGCAGCGTACATCGGTTCACTCACATCACTCACTCTGACTGATCCACGCTCCCCGGTACAGCGATAGATCCTTCACCTCATTGGTTAGCCGTACTGTCGAATCGGCTAGAGTTCGGTGGCATGCTCGACCTGCAAAAGTTACGCGTATTACGAGAACTGAAGCACCGCGGCACCCTCGCCGCAGTCGCCCGCGCCCTGTCCTATACGCCTTCCGCCATATCCCAGCAGCTTTCGATGCTGGAGGCAGAGGTAGGCGCTCCCTTGCGCGAACAGTCGGGACGAGGTGTCCGGTTGACCGCACAGGCCGAGATACTCGTCGCCCACACGGAGATCGTGCTTGAGCAACTGGAGCGCGCCGAAGCCGAGTTGGCGGCCTCGATGGAAGAGATCGCCGGAACCGTGCGGCTGGCCTGCTTCCAGACCGCCGCCCTTGCCGTCCTGCCCGCCGCCCTCGCCCAATTGCAGCGCACGCACCCACGGCTGCGGGTGGAGACCACCCAGGTCGAACCCGAGCACGCGCTGCCCAAGCTCATGACCCGCGACTTCGACCTCGTCGTCGCCGAGGAGTACCCCTACGACGCCGAGGCGCGCCAGCCGAATCTGGAACGCCGTGAACTGTGCGTCGGCTCCATGCGCCTGGCCCTGCCCCCGCCCTCGGTCGCGGTGAGCGACCGCGCGGCGCTGCGGAGGGCGGCCGCCCTGCCGTGGATCATGGAGCCGGTCGGGACGGCGGCCCGCCGCTGGGCCATGGCCCTGTGCCGCGAGGCCGGCTTCGAGCCGGACGTGCGCTTCGAGACCACGGACGTCAACGCCCATCTGCGCTGTGTCCAGCAGGGGCACGCCGTAGCCCTCCTGCCCGACCTGCTGTGGCAGGGCAAGCCGCCGACCCTGAACCTCTACGAGCTGCCCCAGGGCTGGGGCTACCGGCGCATCGTCACCGCCGTACGCAAGGGCGGCGGCCAGCAGCCCGCGATCCGCCTCTGCCACGAGGCACTCGAAGCCGCCCTGCCCGGCCCGCGCTAGACCACCCGCGCCGCGCCCGGCCCGGCCTCCTCAGTCGCTCAGCGCCAGCCGCACGCCGAAACCCACGACGACCGTGCCGGTGACGCGGTCCAGGGCACGCCGTGCGGCCGGGCGCCGCAGCCAGTCGCGCAGGGCGAGCGCGAAGACGATCAGCACGGCCGACCAGACCAGGCCGAGCAGGATGTGCACACAGGTCAGCAGCAGCCCCGCGGTCAGATGCGCCGCGTCCGCGGGGATGAACTGGGGCAGCACGGCGACGTAAAAGACCCCGATCTTGGGGTTGAGGAAGTTGGTGACCGCGCCCTGGCGCCAGCCGCTGTACACGCCGTCCTTGCCGGAGTCGGGCTCCCCCTCGGCGAGTTCACCGGCGGGCGTGCGGCGCCAGGTGCGCCAGAGCATGCCCGCCCCCATCCACACCAGGTACGCGACACCGGCCCAGCGCAGCGTCTCGTACGCCACCTGGGACGCGGTCAGCAGGGCGCTCACGCCGAGGGAACTCAGCGCTCCCCACATCAGCGTGCCGGTCTGGATCCCGAGGACCACACCCCACGCCCGGCGCCGCAGACCGAGCCCGGCGGTACGCAGGATGAGGGCGGCGTCGAGGCCGGGGGTAACCGTGAGCAGGCCCACGACCAGGGCGAACGACCACAGTGCCCCGCCCATTGACGCCGTCGGCGGAGCGGTTCCGGCAAGCGATACGAGCGAAGGTTCCATCTCGGACTCCCCACAGTCGGTGCGTCACAGAGGTACGTCCATTTCCGGCAGCCGCCGTGGCGACGGACGGCGGCGCGAGCATATCCAGCGTCCCCGGCGGGAGGGCCGTACCGGCAACCGGTGCGCGGGACCCGATCGGGTACTAGGTCTGGACCTTTCACGAGACCTCTCGGGATGCGCACGAATTTGTTGATCTTGTGACGACGGGAGGCGGCTGTTAATTTTCTCCGCATCGCCCGGCGAACCCCTCCCTGTGCCGCTCACCCGCACGGATCGCCGGCCCTCTTCCTGAACGGAAGCGTCCCCCCGGCGGACAGCCGCCGGCCGCCCTCCCCTCCTC
>NZ_WMBF01000386.1:0-6175 GCF_019400875.1 Streptomyces anatolicus
CATCAGCACCTGGAGCACCGGCTCGCCTGAGCGGCAGCGGGCCACCCTGGACGCCATCGCGCGGGCCTGGGAGAGCCGCCCCTGGCCGCACGAGGGGCTCCTGTCGTACACGGTGTACGCGGGCTCCGACGGCTCGACGGTCCTGCACCACTCGCACTGGCGGGACGAGGAGGCCCACCGGGAATTCTCCGCCGGGGCGCGCAACGGCAGGGACGCGCGCAACGCCGACATCGACGCGGCCGTGCCGGGCATCGAGCGCCTGGGCCTTTCCAAGACGCGGCTGTACCGCAGCTGGAGCGCCGGTTCGGGCGGGGAGCGGCGCGAGCCCGGCGCGATCGTGATAGTGAAAGTCCCCTTCGAGCACCCGGACGCCGACCGCCAGCGCGCCTGGGTGGACGGGGTGCTGGAGGCCCTGGGCAGCGACCCGGTCGAGGGCAAGGGGCTGATCTCCGCGCACTTCCACGCCAGCACGGACGGCCGGGAGGTCGTCAACTACGCGGAGTGGGAGAGCGAGCAGGCCCACATCGACGCGCTCGCCGCGGCGGGGGAGGGGGTGGGTTCGCCGACCCCGCAGTGGCGGCGGGTGCGCGCGTTCCCCGGGGTCGCGCCCGGCGGCACGGTCGCCCGGTACCGCTTCGCGTACGGCTTCGTACCGAGCTGAGCGTAGATTCCGGGCCCCCTCCCGACGACGGCCGCACCCGCCTGGACAGCGGTGGGCGTGGGCGGGACGGTGGACGCGGGCCGGACGTCACCGCGGTCGCAGACAGGCCGGACCTCACCGCGACCGACGGCTCGGCGGCCGCGGCAACCCCGAGGGAGTCGGCATGGGCGGCGGCGGCAAGGAGTTCGAGATAGCCCGGGAGTTCGAGGTGGAGGGCTCCCCGGCGCAGGTCTGGGCCGCCCTCACCACCGGGACCGGCGGCTGGCTGCGCCCCCTGAAGTACGAGCCGCGCGAGGGCGGCGCCGCCCCCTTCGGCGGCACCGTCACCCGCTGGGACCCGCCGCGCCGCCTCACCGCCCGCGTCGAGGACCCGGACGGCGTACCCGGCCAGAGCCTCGACCAGCTCGACCAGCTCATCGAGCCCCGCCACGGCGGACGCCGCTCCTGGCTGCGCCACGTCCACAGCGGCGTCTTCACCGAGGACCGGGACGGCCAGTACGCCGAGGCCATCCGGCGCACCGACTTCCAGTTGCACACCCTGCGCCAGTATCTGGCGTACTTCGCGGGCCGCCCCGCCGTCTTCACCGCCCTGGACGGCCCGCCCGCCGCGAGGGCCCCGGACGCCCTCGTCCGCCTCGCCCGCGCCCTCGGCCTGCCCGACGACGCCGGTGACGGCGCCCGCATCCGCGTGGAGGCCCCCGGTGAGGAACTGGACGCCGTCATCGACTTCCGCAGCCGGTACTTCATCGGCCTGCGCTCGGACGACGCCCTGTACCGCTTCCTCCGTCCCGGCCGATCCGGCGCGCCGGTCGGCGTCCGCGTGCACGACTTCGGCCCGCACGCGGACGCCAAACGCGCCGAACTGGCCTGGCGGGACTGGCTGCACCACCTCTACGGGTGAGCCCAGGCACTACGGCCTGAAGCGCAGCACCTGCGGGTCGTGATCGCTGTTCTGGTCCGAGAACTCCGCGTTGATGTGCACGCTGTCGTAGGAGAAGTCGTCGCCGACCCCCGGGCTGGTCAGGATCTGGTCGAGGACCTGCGAGTTGCCCTGGTAGACGTACGAGTAACGCTCGCTCTTGGGCAGCGACTTGACGGCCGGGTACAGGGCGCCGCCGTCCTGGAGGGCCTTGGTGGTCGCCGAGAACTCGAAGTCGTTGATGTCGCCGAGCACGACGACGTCCGCGTCGCGCTGGACCGCGCGGATGTCCTTCACGAAGCCGTTCACGGCCTGCGCCTGCTTGAGCCGCTGGACCTCGGAGGAGCGCACCGGCGGCTGGTGGTGCGAGGTGAGGCCCTCGTCGCCGCCCTTGGAGCCGAAGTGGTTGGCGATCACGAAGACCGTACGGCCGCGGAAGACGAACTCGCCCGCCAGCGGCTTGCGGCTGTTGGTCCACGCCGCGTTCTGCGGGTCGATCCGGCCCGGCGAGTGGCTGAGCGCGGCCCGCTTGCCCGCGCGGACGACCTCGGTGGGCGTCGTCGCGTCGCCGCCCGCGCGCTCGGTGAACGAGACGCGCTCGGGGTTGAAGAGGAACACCTGGCGGATGTTGCCGCCGGGCTCGCCGCCGTCCTTGTTGTTCACCGGGTCGATGGACCGCCACTCGTAGCGCGGCCCGCCCGCGGCGACGATCGCGTCCGTGAACTTCTTCAGGGTCGCGCCCGCGGCAACCGTGCCGTCGTTCTTCGCGCCGTTGTCGTCCTGGATCTCCTCCAGGGCGACGATGTCGGGCGAGGCGAGGTTGTCCACGACCGCGCCGGCGAGCGCGTCGAACTTCGTCTGCGGGTCGCCCGGGTCGAGGTTCTCCACGTTGTACGTGGCCACGGCCAGCTCACCCTTGGCCTGGCGCCGCGTCTTCTCGCGTACGAGACCCTTGTCGCGTACGTCACCCAGCTCGCGGGCGACCAGGGTGTAGCCGCCGAACTGGTTGAAGTCCAGGGGGCCTGCCGCGCCGCCCTTCAGGACATCGCCGACGTTCGCCTTCGGGAAGGGGCGCTCGGAGACGGGCGCGAGCTGCTGGATCTGGAGGCGCCCGCCGTTCTGCGCGTCGTAGGAGCCGTAGACCGTGCCGCCGCGCCGGTTGCGGTTCTCGCGGGGCTTCACCGTCACCCACAGCTCGTGGTACGGGTCGGTCGCCCCGACCACCCGCGAGCTGCCGACGCCCACATTCATGCCCTCAAGGGACTCGTACAGGTCCAGGGCGTACGTACGCGGCTTCAGCGGGAGCGCGTTGACGCTGTTGCCCTGCGCGGGGTCACCGGCGGGCGCGTAGCGCGCGGGCACCGACCTGGTGTCGATCCGGACCGGCGCGGGCAGCGCGTTGCCGGAGGACTCCACGGTCACCGTCGGCTTGGTGATCTGGGTGAGGGACTGGTTCCCGGACGCGGCGCCCCCGGGAACGTACTCCCCGACCGTCCCCGAGACCCGCACCGCGTCGCCCGGCTTGACGGTGAGCGCCGCCGAGCCGGTGAAGACGAAGACGCCCTCGCTGGTGGCCGGGTCCGCGTCGGCCTTCGTGTCCTGGATCCAGAAACCCTTGGAGCCGTGGCCGCGGACGCCGGTCACGACGCCGAAGACGTCCGTGACCTGCTGTCCGACCAGCGGGGAGATCCGGGTGGTGCCCTGGATGTCGTGGACGCGGATCTCGTCGGCCGAGGCCGGGGAGGTGGCGACGGCGAGCAGACCCGCCGCGAGGGCGGTCGCGACGACCGCGCTGACGGCGGCCGGTCTCGGCATACGGGGCGTCGGTATCTGAGGCATGAGGGGACTCCGGATGAGGGTGACGGAACGGTGCGGCGGTGCAGGGCCGTGTGGGCGCTCTACGCGCGTCAATCTCTTGCGTGACCAGGGGAGTTGTCAAGGTTGTGCCGGTGTTCTTGACCTGTACGTTTTCTGACAGGGACATGAACCGGGCGGCATGGTGCCAAATCCGTCTAGGCTTGCGCCCTGCCGACCCTTCCCCGCGCTCTTGACTCCGTCGAGCAGGGGAGAGCCCCACCCCCCGGAGGAGAACCAGCCGATGTCCGTAAGCCCCGCCACCCTGCCGCCGGTGCTGCTGCACCCCGAAGCGGAGCTCGCGCGGGCCGCGCTCGCCACCCCGCTGCTCTCCCGCGCGGTGCGGCTCGCCCGCTGGGCGGGACCCGGCACCCGGGTCGGCGCGGGCGGCGAGCTGGTCGACGCCCAGCTCCCGGCGGCCGCCGCCGAGCTGGGCCTCGCGGCGGACGACCCGGACGCGGCCGCGCTCGCCAGCGAGGCCTGGCGGGTCGCCGTCGACACCGGCCTTGTCGAGGTCACCGACGGCGAGGAAGAGGGCGCGGAGGGCACGGTCACCCCGGGCGAGGACCTGGCGCTCCTGGCCTCCGGCAGCCCGCAGGACGTCCTCGGCGTATGGCTCGGCGCCCTGGACACCGTGTACGCGGACGCCACCGTGCCGGACATGGAGAACCTTCTCGACGTCCTGGAGGAGAAGGGCGAGGTCGACTTCGCCGAGCTGGGCTGGGACCCGCAGGCCGAGGCCGACTTCCTCGACGGCGTGCTCGGCAACCTCTACCTGCTCACCGTGGGCGACGCCGCGGCCGGCGAGGGCCCCGTGCCGCTGCCCGCGCTCGCCGCCTCGATGATCGTCCCCGACGACATGGGGGAGCCCACGGACGACGTCCTGGAGCAGGTGTCGGACGCGATGATGAAGCTCGACGACCAGTTCCGCCTCTTCGAACCGCTCGGCCTCGTCGAGTACCAGCCGGTGGACGAGGCCCTCATGGCCGAGGTCGACGACACGGCGGAGCCCGCGCCGATCGACGACGAGGACGTCACCCGGTACGGCATGGTCCGGCTCACCCCCCTCGGCCTGTACGGCGTCCGTGCCCGGATGCTGGAGGCCGGTGTCGACGCGCCCGCCGTCGGCGACCTCGCCGACAAGGGCGCGGACGTGCTCCTTGAGGGCACCTCCGGCTTCCCGCAGGCCGCCGCGCAGGCGGAGATCGAGCAGTGGCTCGCCCGGCACGAACCGCTGGGCGCCGCACGGGAGTTGCTGGCCGCGGCCCGCGGCGGCGACGAGGGCGCGCCGCTGCGCAGACTCCGCTGTCAGCAGGCGCTCTCCCTGGTCGGCACGGAGGCGGAGCCCGCGCTGCGGGAAGTTCTCGACGACCCGGAGCTGGGCGGCCTCGCCCGGGTGTGGCTCGCCGAGCACGGCGCCACGGACGTGCCCGCGCCCTCCGAGGCGCTCATCTTCTGGCTGACCATCGACACGCTCGCGGCCCAGCTCGCCGCCGAGGGCAACTCGGACGAGCTGCAGGGCCTCGTCGAGGGCCTTGCGCAGCAGCACAGCGGCTTCTTCGCCCAGGCGTGGCGGGTGGAGCACCCCGCGACGGCGGACGTCCTGGAGGCGATGGGCCGCCTCCACCCCGACAAGAAGGTGGCGAAGGAGGCCCGCAAGGCCGCCTTCAAGGCGAGGTCGCAGCAGGGGCTGTAGGCGACGGCTGTACGAGTGGGCGGCAGTACCTCACCCCCACCTCAGCAGCTCCGTGACCTCTTCCTCCTCGTGGTGGATCAGGTCGCTGACCGGCTCCCGACCCCACCAGGGGTACCGCGCGGCCCGCTCCCCGCACCAGGCCATCACCTCCGCGACCGTCGGGCGGGCCGCGGGGGTGCGGGCCAGGCAGCGGCCGAGGAAGCCGGTCCAGGCCGCGCCCGGCACGCCCAGCAGGTCCGGGTCCTCGTGCAGCGTGCGGTGCAGCACCCCGGGCGCGCGGCCCGAGCCGAACGGGCCGCGCCCGGTCGCCGCCACCGCGAGGACCGCGCCGAGCGCGAACACATCGGTCGCGGACCCCGGGCAGCCGTCCCGCGCCAGCTGCTCCGGGGCGAGGAAGCCGGGCGAGCCGACGGCGGCGGGACTCTCGTCGGCCGCGTACCTGGCGACGCCGAAGTCGAGGAGCTTCGGCCCGGCACGGGTGATGATGACGTGGGACGGCTTCACGCCCCGATGCACGACCCCGGCCGCGTGCACCCCCGACAGGGCATGGGCGAGCGCCGCGCCCAGCGCGGCCAGGTCGGCGTCGCCCAGAGGCCCGTACGCGGCCACCGCCTCCGGCAGACCGGGCCCCGCGCAGAACTCGACCGCCAGCCACGGCTGTTCGGCGTCCGGATCCGCGTCGAGGACGGCGGCCGAGTACGGCCCGGTCACGGCCAGCGCGGCGGCGGCCTCGCGCCGGAAGCAGGCACGGAACCCCGGAGCCTCCGCGAGGCGTGCATGGACCGTCCTGAGAGCGACCGGCCGCCCCGACGCGGACCGCGCCAGATGGACGCGGCCCCTGTCGCCCTCGCCGAGCAGCGAAACGATCCGGTACCCGCCGAACTCCACGGGCGCTCCTTCCGGCGGGCCCGGGCGGGCCCTTCCTGCGACAGGACGAACTGACGGTCTGTGCGACGTCTGTGAGGCATCGTACGGTTGCGGCTGCAGGGAGCTGAGGGGCGAGTCACAGAGGGGCGCCCGGGGGAAACCCAGGAGGGGGCCGAGG
>NZ_WMBF01000387.1:0-6172 GCF_019400875.1 Streptomyces anatolicus
GCCCCGCCCGCCGCGAGGACCCGACGCAGCTCCCGGAACGCCTGCTCCAGCGTCCGCACCTCCGTCACAAGGACCTCGACGCCCGCCGCGCGCAGCTCCGTCAGGTCGGGGGCGCGGTTCTCCTCTTCGTTGGCGATCACCAGGTCGGGCGCGAGGGCCACGATCCCGCGCACGTCGGGGTTCTTGGTGCCGCCCACCCGGGTGACACCGAGGTCCGCCGGGTGGCTGCACCATTCCGTGGCCCCGACCAGCGCGCCCGGCACGCTCACGGCGATCGCCTCGGTCAGCGACGGCACGAGCGAGACGACCCGCAGCGGGCGGCGCACGGGCGGCACCTCAGTGCCCCCCGTCGTCCACCGCCTCGACGTGGTCCCCCACGGCGACCACCAGGACCCGCGTGTCCGGCACCGTGGCCCGCCAGCGATGGCGCACCCCGCCGGTGAGGAAGAGGGTGTCGCCGCGCCCGAGGCGGTAGGCGCGACCCTCCGCCTCCATCTCGACGGCGCCCTCGACGACGTACATCAACTCGTCGTTGCGGTGCTGGAACTCGCGGCCCTCGTCGTGGTCCCCGATGAACTCCAGGGCGTGGAGCTGATGGTGGCCGCGCGCCAGCTGGCGCACCCGCGCCTCGGGCGTCGAGGTGTCCAGATCCGTGTCGTCGTCGGCGCGCACCACGTCGACGGTTTTCGCGGGGTCGGCGGCGGCCAGCAGCTCCACGTCGGTGGTGCGCAGGGCGTCGGCGACGCGCAGGAGGGAGCGCCTGCTCGGCCGGGCGCGTTCGTTCTCGATCTGGCTGAGGAACGGCACGGAAAGGCCGCTGCGCTCGGCGACGACGGCGAGGGTCAGCTCCAGCTGCCGGCGGCGCCGCCGCACGGCCGAGCCCACCCGGAGGGTCTCCTTGTGCTCGTCCAACGCCTCGGCTCCCTTCAGCGCGTCGGTCCACTCTCCACCCTGAGGGGGTTCCCGCGGGGGTCCCGAGGGGTTCCCGTGGTTTTCCTGAGGGGTTCTCTGCACCCTACGCATGTTCGCCAAACGGTTCCGCCCCGTTGCGCCGATGGCCCGGCGCCCGGATGCGCGGATGGCCGGATCACCCCGGGTGCGCGCAGGGAGGTTACAGCCTGTGCCAGTACAGCAGCTGTCCGGCCTCCCCGGGCGCGGAACCCTCGCGCGGGATGAAGAGGCCGACGAGCAGCGCGGGGCGGCCGCGCGGATCGGTCAGCAGGGTGACGGAGGGGTTGGCGAAGGCACGGCTGCCGCCGTGGGTGCGGACGTCGAGGCTGTCGGCGCGCCCGCTCCCGGGGTCGTAGGCGTACGTCCCCCAGCTGCCGAAGTCCGACCGGCGCCCCTGGCCCTCGACGAGGACCACGCGCTCTCCGCCAAGATCGACGGGCGCCCGGTCGCCGATGTTGCCGCCGGTGCCCCACGCGCGCACGGCGTGGTCCAGGCGCCGGTCGGGCTCGGCGTGCCAGCGCCGGAAGCCGGTGAGCGTGGCGCGCAGCTGGCGGTCGGTGTCGCAGTCGGCGAGGTAGTGCCCGGTGAGGTGGATGGTGGCGCCGCGCACGGAGGTGATGCCGGGGGTGCCCTCGGCGCAGCGGGAGAGGGTCAGCGGGGCGTCGAAGGCCCGGTGGGCGCGCCCGTCGAGCAGCGCCGCCAGATTCCGGTAGGCGCGGACGGCGATGTGGTTGCGCGGGTCCTTCTCGTACGCGAGGGCATAGCCCCCGCGCCCGTCGTGCGCGAGCGAGGCCTGGTGGGTGCCGGGCCCGAAGTCGTGGCGGCGCTGCCAGTGGCGCAGATCGGTGGAGGTGGCGACGGCTGCGTGGAAGCGGCCGTCGGCGAGGAGCGTGTGGTAGACGGCGAGATAGCGGCCGTCGGGGGTCTGCGCGATCTGGGCGGCGTCCATGGTGCGGCCGGTGTGGTCCCGCGCATCGTAGCGGTGGCCGTCGGCGGCTGTCACGTCCCCGGCGAGCGCGGCCAGGCGCGCGGTGCCCGCGGAGGCGGGGCCGGTGTCGGCGTCGGCCCGGGCCAGCTGCGCGAAGAGCAGGGCGGCGGCGAGGGCGAGCGTCACGGTGAGGAGGAGGCGGGGCGTCGTACGGACCGTCACGCGGGAGGCCCCAGAGGGGGACACGGAAGGGGGCACAGAGGGGGGCACGGAGGGGGCACTTACGTTCGAGCGGCGGGGAAGGTGCCCAGCCTAGGGAGCGGGCGTGCCCCCGAGGACGCCCCGAGGGGTGGGCTTCGCCACAAGGCGAGGCCCACCCCTCGGCAAATACCGGCCGGCCGGTGTTACTTCGCGGCCGTCATCTTCTGCTCGAAGCCCGGGTTCTTCTTCAGCCAGGCGTCGACGGCCTCGGGCTCATTGCCCTTGCCCGCCTTGTTGATCTCGTTCTCCAGGCTGGCCAGTTCCTTCTCGCTCATCTTGAAGGCCTTGAGCCACTTGGTGAGTCGCGGGTACTGCTCCGGGAACTCCTTGCTGGAGATCGTGCGGATCGTGTCGCCCTTGCCGAAGCCGCCCTTGGGGTCCTTCAGCTTGGTCAGCTCGTACTCGTTGTACGCCCAGTGCGGCGACCAGAGCAGGACCGCGACCGGCTCCTTCTTGGCGTACGCCGACTTCAGCTCGGAGAGCATCGCGGGCGTCGAACCGGAGACGATCTTGTACTCCTTGTCGAGGCCGTAGCCGGGCAGGACCTTCTCCTTGAGCGCCGTCATCACACCCGTGCCGGGCTCGATGCCGATGATCTTGCCCTTGAACCTGTCGCCCTTGCCCTTGAGGTCAGCGAGCGACTTCACGTCCTTGACGTAGGAGGGGACGGCGACCTCCAGGGACGTCGGGCTGTACCAGGAGCCCAGGTCCTTGAGGTGCGCCTTGTTCTTCTCCCAGTACTGCTTCTGGGCCGTCGGCAGCCAGGCGTCGAGGTCCAGGTCGAGGTCGCCCTGGGCGAGCGCGGTGTAGACCGGGCCCACGTCGGACGGCGTCAGCTTCATCTTGTAGCCGCGCTTCTCCAGGACACGCTTCCAGAGATTGGTGACGGCGATGTTCTCGTCCCACGCGAAGTAGGCGGCGTTCAGCGGACGCTTCGCCTCGGCGGGGGTGGAGTTCTCCGGCAGCGGGGCCAGCTTGTCGACGACGCCCGGGTTCGTCTTCAGCCAGGCGCGGACGGCTTCCTGCTGCTTGCCCTTGCCCGCCTTGTTGATCTCCGCCTCAAGACTCGTGAGCTGCTTCTCGCTCATCTTGAAGTCCTTCAGCCACTTGGCGACCTGCGGGTTCTCGGCGGAGAAGCCCTTGCGCGCCAGCGTGTGCACGCCGTCGCCCTTGCCCCAGGCGCCCTTGGGGTCCTTGAGCTTCTTCAGGTCGAAGTCGCTGTACGCCCAGTGCGGCGACCAGAGCGTGGTGACGATCGGTTCCTTCTTGGCGTACGCGCGCTTCAGCTCGGCCAGCATCGCGGGCGTGGAGCCGTCGACGACCTTGTACTCCTTGTCCAGGCCGTACTCGCCGAGCACCTTGTCCTTGAGCAGCCCCATCATCCCGGCGCTCGACTCGATGCCGACGATCTTGCCCTTGAAGGTGCCGCTCCTGCCCTTGAGGTCATCGAGCGAATCGACGCCCTTCACATAGGAGGGCACGGACAGCTCCAGCGAGGTCGGGCCGAACCACGCGCCCAGGTCCTCCAGCTTGTCGCCGTACTTCTTCCAGTACGAGGCGTGCGTCGTCGGCAGCCAGGAGTCGGTCTGGAAGTCGACGCTGCCCTGCGCGAGCGAGGTGTAGAGCGGGCCCGCCTCCAGCTGCTTGGTCTGCGGCTTGAAGCCGCGCTGCTCCAGGATCTCCTTCCAGAGGAAGGTGGAGGCCACGCCCTCGTCCCAGGGGATGTAGCCGATGTTGATCCGCGTGCCCTGGCCGACGTTGGTTCCGTCCGTGGCGGCGGCCTCCTCGGACTTCGAGCCGCCGAAGACGCCCATGCCGCCCGCGACGAGCGCGAGCACGACCACGCCGACGACCGCGACGGCGGCCTGCGGGCGGTAGGTCCAGATGTTCAGGCCCTGCGCGGCGCGCACCTTGGCGGCGGCGCGGCGGCCGAGCGGGGAGACCTGGGTGCCGAGCGAGCTGGTCATCCGGTCCAGGTAGATCGCCAGGATGACGATGGCGACGCCCGCCTCGGAGCCGAGGCCCACGTTGAGCTGGCCGATGGCCTCGTTGACGTCGGCGCCAAGGCCCTCGGTGCCGACCATGCCCGCGATGGCGGCCATGGACAGGCCCAGCATGATGACCTGGTTGACACCGGCCATGATCGTGGGGAGGGCGAGGGGCAGCTGGATGCGGAGCAGGATGTCGCGCGGCTTGGTGCCGAACGCGTCCGCGGCCTCGACCAGTTCCTTGTCGACCTGCCGGATGCCCAGCTCCGTCATGCGGACGCCGGGGGCGAGCGCGAAGATCAGGGTGGCGACGATGCCCGCGGGGGCGCCCATCCCGAAGAAGAGGATGGCGGGGATGAGGTAGATCATCGCTGGCAGCGTCTGCATGAAGTCGAGCACCGGGCGGACGACGCCGCTGACCGTGCTGGACCGTGCCGCCCAGATGCCCACGGGCACGGAGATGACGAGCGCGATGACCGTCGCGACGAGCACCAGGGACAGCGTCATCATCGCGTGGTCCCACAGCTCCAGCGAGACGATGAACGCGAAACCCGCGAAGGTCAGCACACCGGCGACCACCCCGCGCAGCCAGAACGCGATGACGGCGAAGATGCCCGCGAGGAGCAGCGGCTCGGGCGCCTGGAGCAGGTCGGCTATGCCGTCGTACGCGCCCTGGAAGACGGTCTTGAAGAAGTCGAACAGCCAGGACATGTGGGCGAGCAGCCAGTCGACGCTGTCGTTGACCCACTCGCCGAAGGGAATCCTAGGCACCGCTGACCACCTTCTCGCTCTCCCGCTGCTCGTCCTCGGGGGCCATCGGCTCGCCGAGTACGGCCAGCAGCCGCTCCCGCGGCACGACGCCGACGAGCTTGCCGTCCGCGTCGGTCACCGCGACCGGCACCGCGCTGGCGGAGGAGGGCGTGAACAGTTCGATGATCGGGGTGTCCTCGGTGACCGTGGCGGGGGCGTCCGCCCGCACGAAGCCGCTCTCCGGCTCGGCCATGATCGCGCCCGCGGTCAGCACCCGGGAGCGGTCGACGTCCTGGGTGAACGCGGCGACGTAGTCGTTGGCCGGGGTGACCAGGATGTCCTCGGCGTTGCCGATCTGGACGATGCGGCCGTCGCGCATGACGGCGATCTGGTCGCCGAGGCGCATCGCCTCGTTCAGGTCGTGGGTGATGAAGACGATGGTCTTCTTCAGCCGCTTCTGGAGTTCGAGGAGCTGGTCCTGCATGTCGCGCCGGATCAGCGGGTCGAGCGCGCTGAACGACTCGTCCATCAGGAGCAGATCGGCGTCGGTGGCGAGCGCGCGGGCCAGGCCGACGCGCTGCTGCATGCCGCCGGACAGCTCGTCGGGCCAGGACTTCTCCCAGCCCTTGAGACCCGCCAGCTCCAGCGCCTCGGTGGCCCGCCTCTCGCGCTCGGCGCGCGGGACGCCCTGCACCTCGAGGCCGTACCCGGCGTTCTCCAGGACGCTGCGGTGCGGGAAGAGCGCGAAGTGCTGGAAGACCATGCTGATCTTCTTGGAGCGCACCTCCCGCATCTCGCGCGCGCTCAGTCCGGTGAGGTCCTGGCCGTCGAAGCGGACGTGACCGGCCGTCGGCTCCGACAGCCCGTTGAGCATGCGCAGCAACGTGGACTTGCCGGATCCGGAGAGACCCATGACGACGAAGATCTGGCCCGGTTCGACCTCGAAGGAGGCGTCGATCACGGCGGCGGTGGTGCCGTCGGCGCGCAGTTCCTCCCGGTCGGCTCCGTGGCGGAGTTTCTCCACCGCGTCGGTGGGTCGTCTGCCGAACACCTTGTACAAGTGCTCGGCTTGCAGCCTGGACACATACACCTCTCGGGTTGAACCAAGACGGCCCGCCTCCCCCGCCGGCGGGCCGTGGAACGCGGTGGCCTCTGCCCACTTGCCCGATCGAAATGTTGAATCCTCGACCGGGTCGGTTCCGGCTGCGCGCCTGCCCTGACTCGCGAAACCCAAACCCAGGAGTGTCCCAGCTCACACACGTTGCGCTCCGGGCGGCGGCACACCACGATGCGC
>NZ_WMBF01000388.1:0-6170 GCF_019400875.1 Streptomyces anatolicus
CGGGGGCTTGGGCGCGCCGGGCACCCCGCCGAGGCTCGCGTCGGCGAACATCGTCGCGGCGTGGTGCACACCGCCGGGAGGCGTACCGGGAGCACCGGGCGGCCCCGGAGGCGCGGGCGTGCCGGGAGCCCCCTCGGGCTTGGGCGCGCTCGGGCCGCCGAGGCTCGGGTCGGCGAACATCGTCGCGGCGTGGTGGACACCGCCCGGAGGCGTACCGGGGGCACTGGGCGGCCCCGGAGGCGCGGGCGCGGCGGGCGCGGCGGGCGGCTTGGGGCCGTCGGGTCCGAGCGAGGAGACGAGCTGCGTCGGTACGTACCCACCGGCGGGCGTACCGGGAGCGCCGGGCCCGGAGGGCGGCGGCGTGCTCCCAGGGGGCGGCCCTTGCGGATACCCGTACGCGGAGGCGTCCGGCGCACCCGACGGAGGCGGCGGCGCGGTCGGCGAACCGGTGGGCGGCGGCGTGTGGGATCCGGCGCCACCACCGGGAGCACCGGGACCTTGCGGATAGCCGTAAGCGGAAGCGTCCGGCGCATCCGGCGAAGGCGGCGGCGGGGTCGGCGAACCGGCGGGCGGCAGCGGCGCGTTGGCCTCTGCGCCGGCCGGAGCACCGGGACCCTGTGGATACCCGTACGCAGAGGCGTCAGCCCCCGGCGGAAGCGGAACCGGTGCGCCCTCAGGAGGCAGCGGCGTGCCGGAGCCCCCCGGGCCCTGCGGATAGCCGTACGCGGAGGCGTCCGGCGCACCCGGCGGCGGGGTCGGCGAACCGGCGGGCGGCAGCGGCGCGTTCGCCCCTGCGCCACCCGGAGCACCGGGAGCACCCGGAGCACCGGGACCCTGCGGATACCCGTACGCGGAAGCGTCCTGCGCACCCGGCGCCGACGAAGGGCCGTCCAGGGCCGGAGCGATGGCGGTCGCCGGGAGGTGGCTGCCTCCGTGCATCAGGGCCGTCTTGGCCTCCGGCGCCACACCCGGCGAGGGGGGCCCGTCCCCGGAGACCAGCGGCGGCGCGAACACCGTCGCGGGCGCCGCCACCGAAAGGTCCTCGCCCTCGTCGGCGTTGGTGTCCGTACCGGCCCACGGGGTCGCACCCACGGGCACGCCCGGCGACGTCGCGGGCAGGCTGTCGTCACGGGCGGGCTCGGCCTCCCCGCCCTGCGCGGCCGCGGGCCACGGCGTGCCCCCATCCGGCGTGACGGGCTCCACGGAAGCCGAACTCCCGTCATCCGCCGCCCCGCTGGAAGCCACGGCCCCACTGGAAGCCACCGCTCCGCTGGAGGCCACCGCGTCGGACGGCTCCCGATCGCCCCCGGAGGACGTCCCCTCGGACGAGCCGCCGCCCCTCCGGTCCGGGATCCCCATCTTGTCCGCCGCCTCCTGGAGCCACTCCGGAGGCGTCAGCAGGAACGACGTCTGATTGAGGTCGACCCGCTCCGGCGGCGGCACCACCGCGTCCTCCGGCGCCGCGTCCGGCAGCCCGTACTCCTCCTCGTACCGCCGGATCACCTCGCCCACGGGCAGCGAGGGCCACAGCGTGGCCTCGCCGCTGTCCCGCGCGATGACGAGCCGCTGGGCGCCGCCGTCGGAGACCGGGCCGTTCTCGCGGTCCTCGGCCCAGACGACGAAGCCGAGGTCGAACTCCCGGACCCGCACCTCCCGGTGCTGATAGCCCGGCACCTCGCCGTTGATCCACTCTTCGGCGCGCTCCTGCGCCTGCGCGAAGGTCACCATCGCCTAGTCACTCCCCAGCCGAGGACACGGGGACGGCGCGCGCGAAGCCGCCGTCCACCATCAGGTTCGCCACGGTCTCCAGCTCCGGCGGATTGCCCGCGAGCCGCGCCAGGAACGCGTCGAAGTCGTCGCCGCACGGCAGCAGCAGCCGCCGCACCCGCTCCGCCGGAGGCCACGAGGCCGCCTCCGATACGTCGCGCACGTCGTCGTACGCGCAGAACCACACGGAACCGACCCGCTCCCCCTTGACCTTCACCGCGAGCAGGCCGCCCTGCACGAAGCCGACGCCCAGGTAATCCTTGGTGAGATGGTCCCGCAGACACTTGTTGACGTACACCAGGTCGTTGACGGCGGCCTCGTCCCGCACCGTGAAGAACGGCTGGTCCACCAGGAGGCCCAACTCGGCGTCCAGCGCCGCGCCGACCGGCGCGCAGCCGCCCGCCGCCTTCAGGAAGGAACGGTAGGCGCCGGGGAGCCGGTAGCCCAGGTCCTCCTCGACGCCCTGGACCTGCTGCTCCGTCACCGCGACCGCGGCCTTCGGCAGGCCGAAGTGCGCGGGGCGCGTCTCCTGGAGCGGGCGCGTGCCGCGCTTGTCCTGGTCCACGGCGGTCGTCGCGATGCCGCCGTGGTGGCGCAGGAGCGCCTTCACCTCGACCGGTACCAGCTCGAGGCGGCGGCTGTCCGGCACGTGGTGCCAGGTCCAGCCGTGCGGGGTCGCCACCGCGGGGATCGTGTCCCACAGGTCGTGGCCGTCCGCCGCCATCGCCGCGTTCGCCGACACGTAGTCCGTCAGGCGCAGTTCGTCGACGCCGAAGCCCTCCGGGGGCTCCGCGATCTCGGCGGCGGCACGCGCGTACGGCGAGAAGTCCGGATAGCCCCGCTCGTCCACCCGCACCCCTCTGGGATGGCGGGCGGCGCGGACCGGATCCGGGAAGTGCACGACCTGCCCGGCGTAGGCCGCGTTCGGCGGCGCGGACTGCTGCCCCAGCCGACCTGTCGTCATGGCGGTTGCCCCCTGCGGCACGGTGAAAAGTTCTGATTCTGCGGATATGGGTCCGCGGATTCTCGGTTTCCGCGGCTTCCGGTACCGCGGATGTCGACACAGCCTATGCGTAAGGACGACACCGGTCACCGGGCCTCCGGTTCCATGACCAGCAGCCACCGGACGGTCACCGTGCGGCGAACCCCGAGGGGAGGCCAGGCGTGTCGCGGTGCCCCAGCTTCCGCACCACCCGCCCCATTTGGCAGGCTGTCCCCCGCGACGCGGGGGCGTGGCACCACGCGGTGACGACCGCGAGCGCAGGGGCGCGAGCCCAGGGGGAGGGGAACAGCACGATGAACATGGCACAGAGCAGGTCGGCCCACACGCTGTCCACGACGGCGACCACGGCGGGGTCCGCCAGGGCGGCAACCACGGGATCCTTGCTGCCGACCGCCGCGGGCTCCGGCATGGCAGGCGCCGCCGGACCCCTCACCGCGGGCGCCACGGCCTCCGGCATGAGCAGCACCGCCACCGCGGGCTCCGGCATGAGCACCACCGCAGGAACCGGCGTGGCAACCGCCACGCGGCCCGGCATGGCCACCACCACAGGGACCGTCATGGCAACCAGCATCGGGCACCCCACCGCCGCCACCACCAGCGCGCCCCTCACGGCCTCCGCCTCGGCCGCCGGCACCGGCCCCGGCCCCGGCCCCGGCGACCCCGCGCCCGTCACCAGAGACCCCCGCGCCGCCGCGTCCGGCGACCCCCGCGTCGGCTGGAGCAGCACCGACGCGCACGCGCCCATCCTGCGCCAGCGCCGCGACGGCATCCTGCCGACCGTCGCCGCCGCACTCTCCGTGCGCGGTCAGACCACGCTCACCTGTACCGCGGGCCGGGGCGAGGAGCCCCCGACGCTCCACCCGCTCGTCCAGGACTTCCTCGACACCCTCACCAGCGGCCAGCGCGAACGCTTCACCGGACGCTGCGCCGAGGCCATCCTCATCTCCCGCCACCTCATGGCGGCCGACGCGAGCCGCTCCAAGCGGGCCTCGCGCAAACCGATGACCAACGGCGAGGCCCGCAAAGCCCTCAAGCACGCCAAACTGACCACCCGCCGCATCCGCGAGGACGGCGACCCGCTGCACGGCTCCTTCGCCCAGCCCTGCCGCTCCTGCACCGCCCTCACGGCCCACTTCGGCGTACGCGTCGTGGACCCGACGGCCACCGAAGGCTGACCCTCGCCCGGCCACAAGCCGGACCGACCGCCTCCGACCGTCCCCGACCGAACAAGGGCCACCCCATGCACGCCGACCACACCGCGACCGCCGCCCCCACCGGCCACAGCACCCGCTTCCCCGTACCCGTGGACGCCGCCCTGCGCGCGGCCGGCTGGCGCCAGGGGCGCTGGGACATCAAGCAGGCCGAGATCTGGGCCGACGTCCTGCGCCGCCACACCTCACCCGCCGGACACCGCCACCGCGTCTTCCCCGCCGCCGTCGAGGCCTGGGCCGAGTTCGGCGGACTGCACATCACCCCGCAGGGCCCCGGCCGCCAGATAGCGCCCGCCACCGTGCACCTCGACCCCATGTACGGCCTGCACCTCGCCCGCACCCTCGGCGACCTCGGCCGCGCCCTGAGCACCGAGGTGTGCCCCATCGGCGAGGAGACGGAGACCCAGGCGCTGCTCGCCATCGACACCGAGGGCCGCGTCTACAGCCTCGACCACAGCGGCGACTGGTTCCTCGGCGCCCACATCGACCAGGCCCTCGCCACCCTCGTCACCGGCGCCCGCCCCACCCGGCTCACGGCGAGCTGACCGGCGTACGACCACCGCCGGCCCGCCACTCCGCTATCCCGCTACCCCGCCGCCGGAGCAGTCGCCGGAAGCACCGCCGAGACGCGGAATCCGCCGCCGTCCGTCGGGCCCGACACGAACACCCCGCCGAGCGCGAGCACCCGCTCCTTCATGCCCACCAGGCCGTTGCCCCCGCTCGGCAGCCTCGCGTCCGAGGGGCCGGCCTCCGGCGGCGGCTCGTTCTCCACCTGCATCGCGATCTCCGACACGCGGTGCGCGAGCCGCACATACGTCTTCGCGCCCGCCGCGTGCTTGTGCACGTTGGTCAGCGCCTCCTGCACCACGCGGTACGCCGTCTGCTCCACATCGGCGGCGTAGCCACGCGGCTCCCCCTCCACCGACAGGTCGACCGCCATCCCCGCGTCCCGCGACTGCCCCACCAGCTCGTCGACGTCGGCCAGACACGGCCCGTCCTCGTCCACCGCCCGCGACGCCGCCGCGGCCGCGGCAGCCGCGTGCCCCACGGCGGCCAGCGGCACCGGCTCCACCGGCTTCGCGCTCTTCGCCCCGTCGCCGTCACCCGTGCGCAGCACCCCGAGCATCTGCCGCAGCTCCGTCAGCGCCTGGCGCCCCATGTCACCGACGAGCGCCGCGTTCTTCACGGCCTTCTCCGGGTCCTTCCTGGCCACCGCCTGCAACGCCGCCGCGTGGACGACCATCAGGCTCACCCGGTGCGCCACCACGTCGTGCATCTCGCGGGCGATCCGCGTCCGCTCCTCGTTGCGCGCCCACTCCGCGCGCTCCTCCGCGCGCTCGGCGAGCAGCTGCAGCTCCCGCTCCAGGTCGTCCGCCCGCTCCCGGAGGCTCTCCATCAGCCGCCGCCGCGCACCCACGTACATCCCGAGCAGCACCGGCGGCGCCGTGACGCCGATCGCCGCCGCGACGGCGAAGAACGGCACGAACTCGCTGCCTATCGGCGGGCTCGAGCCCTTCTCCGCCAGGTCCTGGCTGGCCCGCACCAGCGCGACGATTAGCGTCCCGGCCATCGACATGCCCGCGAGCACACCGGTGATCCGGCGCGGCAGCTCCGAGGCCGCCAGCGTGTAGAGGCCGACTATCGTCAGCAGAAAGCCCATCTGGGCGGGTGTGATCGCGATGGATATGAGCACCACAGCCACGGGCCAGCGCCTGCGCAGCAGCATGGCCGCGCCCGCGAGGACGCCGAAGCCGACCCCCACCGCGGTCGGCAGCCCCGCGTCCCGCGCGAAGGCCACCCCCTCGGCCCCGCACTCCGCCGCGGACACCACCGCGAGCCCCACATCCAACGCGGCCGCACGCCGCCTCTCCCACCACCACGGCCCGGTCATGGCCGCGGTGTGGTCGTCCCCCGTCGTGGTCATGCCTTCCAGCGTACGGGCGTTCCATGTGGGTTTTCCGGTGAGTTTCCGGCTCCCCCTGCCGTCGCACGCAAGGCCGTTGGTACGGCATAGTGTTGGGTGCCTGTTCGGCGGACCGGCTAACTGTCCGGTTCGGTCGAATTATTCCCCCGTGGTGTAATTGGCAGCACTGTGGCTTTTGGTGCCATCTGTCCGGGTTCGAGTCCTGGCGGGGGAGCCTTCTTCGGTCCGGGTCCCGACCTCTTGGTCGGGACCCGCCCCCATTTCC
>NZ_WMBF01000389.1:0-6154 GCF_019400875.1 Streptomyces anatolicus
GGGCACGACGGTAGGAGGCGGCTTCGTGACTCACCGAACGGAAAGCGGCGCCGGCGCGAGGCGGGCGGCCCCGGGCCTGCCGGACGACGCGCGGGCCGAGGTCACGGCCCCGAGCCCCGCCTGCCCCGTGGAGATCACGCTCGCCGCCTTGCGGGGCCGCTGGACGACGCTCCTCGTCCGCGAGTTGCTGCGGCGCGAGCGGAGCACATACAGCGAACTGGCCGCGGCCCTGCCCGAGCTGTCCGACAAGGTGCTGGCCGACCGCCTCGCCCAGCTCGTCGCCGCGGGCGCCGCCGACCGCACCCGCACCCCAGGCTGGCCCCCGACGGTCACCTACGAACTCACCGTGCGCGGGCGCGCCCTGGGGCCGGTCATGCAGGCCCTCTGGGACTGGGGCGCCGCGACTACTGTGAACCCATGACCACCCCACCGCCCGACCCCGCGAGGGCCCACTCCTCTCTCCCCAAGGTCGAGTTCGCCTTCCCCGGCCCTCTGCGCGACCAGCTCGTGGCGGCCGTCCTGGACGGGTCCAAGACCTCCACAACGGGTCTGGTCCTGGACTACGAGCGCGCCGGTGACCCCCTGCCGAAGGCTGGTGAGCGGTCGGTCGTCGTCGACTCCGCGGACCGGCCCGTGGGCGTCATCGAGGTCACCGAAGTGCGGGTGGCGCGGCTGGCCGACGTGGACCTCGCGCACGCCGTCGACGAGGGCGAGGGGTTCACCTCCGTCGCCGCGTGGCGGGCGGGGCACGAGAGCTTCTGGCACAGCGCCGAGATGCGGGCCGCGCTCGGGGACGACGCGTTCACCGTGGACGACACCACCGAACTCGTCCTCGAACGCTTCCGGCTCGTCGCCGACCTGCGGGAGAGCCGCCCGGCCGCCGACGCACGGGAGGAGTGAGCTGCCGTGCCCTTCGCCGAGACGGCCGACGGCGTCGCCCTCCACTACCAGCTGCACGGCTCCGGTGAACCGCTGGTGCTGCTCGCCGGGCAGTCCAACAACCACCACTGGTGGGACTGCGTACGGGACGACTTCGCGGCGCGCTTCACCACCCTCGTACTCGACCACCGGGGCACAGGCGAGAGCGACCGGCCCGACACCGACACGTACAGCACGCCCGGCTTCGCCCGTGACGTGGTCGCGGTCCTCGACCACGCGGGCATCGACCGCGCCCACGTCTACGGCACGTCCATGGGCGGCCGCATCGCGCAGTGGCTGGCCGCCGACCACCCCGAGCGGGTCGGCCGCCTCGTCCTCGGCTGTACGTCGCCGGGGGCCCCGCACGGTGTCGAGCGCGGCCCCGAGGTCCGGGCGGCCCTGAGCCAGGCCGATCCGGACGCCGCGCGCCGCGCCCTCCTTGAGCTGATGTACACGCCGGGCTGGCTCGCGGAGCAGGAACGCCTCCGCCCGGGGCGGGAGTTCCACACCCTCGGCGACCCGGCCATGCCCGCGTACGCCCGCCGCCGCCATCTGCGGGCCAGCGCCCGCCACGACGCGTGGGAGGCGCTGGCGCGGATCGGGGCGCCGACGCTCGTGGTGCACGGCACGGACGACGTGTTCAACCCGGCCGCCAACGCCCCGCTGCTCGCCGCCCGCATCCCGGACGCCAGGACGTTCCTCGTCCCCGGCGCCCGGCACGCCTACTTCGAGGAGTTCGCGGGGGTGGCCACCGCGCAGGTCCTCGCGTTCCTGGGCGGGAGCGGGCCGGCTCAGCCGCCGCTGCCGTAAGGCTTGGTCAGGATCTCCAGCTTGTGCCCGTCCGGGTCGTCCCAGTAGACGCCACGGCCGCCGTCGTTGGTGTTGATCTCGCCGGGGTGGTGGTGGTACGGGTCGGCCCAGTAGGGCAGGTCCCGCTCCTTGATCCGTCCGAAGATCGCGTCGAACTCGTCCTCGGAGACCAGGAACGCGTAGTGCTGCGGGGTGATCGGCCCGCCGTCGCTCTCGAAGTAGTCGAGGGTCACGCCGTTGGGGATCTCCACGGGGAGGAACGGCCCGTACTGCGGGCTCACCTCGAGCCCCAGGATGTCCGCGAGGAAGTGCGCGGACGCCTTCTTGTCCGTGGCCGCGACGATCGTGTGGTTCAACTCGATGGACATGAGGTGACCTCCTCGTTTGCCGGAACTCCCGTGGCCTTGCGCTGACAGGACCACGGTAGGCCGGGGTGCGGGGCGCCCGGATCGGTCCCGGGACCCGGTTCCGCCGCGCCCTGCGGACCAGGCCCCGGGACCGAGGCGTTTTCAGGCCGCGCGGGTGCTCAGATCGTCGCGGCGTCGATCACGAAGCGGTAGCGCACATCGCTGGCGAGGACACGCTCGTACGCCTCGTTGATCTGGTCGGCGCGGATCAGCTCGATCTCGGAGCCCAGGCCGTGCTCGGCGCAGAAGTCCAGCATCTCCTGGGTCTCCCGGATGCCGCCGATCATGGAGCCCGCAAGGGTCTTGCCGCCGCCGATCACGGAGAAGAGGTTGAGGGAGACCGGCTCCTCCGGGGCGCCGACGTTGACGAAGGCACCCTCCGGGCGCAGCAGCCCCAGGTACTTGTCCAGCGGCAGCGGCGCCGAGACCGTGGAGAGGATCATGTCGAAGGTCCCGGCCAGCTGCTCAAAGGTGGCGTCGTCGCTGGTCGCGTAGTAGTGATCGGCGCCCAGCCGCTCGCCGTCGGCCTTCTTGCGCAGGGACTGCGACAGGACGGTCACCTCGGCGCCCAGGGCGTGCGCGATCTTGACGCCCATGTGGCCGAGGCCGCCGAGACCCACCACGGCGATCTTCTTGCCGGGACCCGCGTTCCAGCGCCTCAGCGGGGAGTACGTGGTGATGCCGGCGCACAGCAGTGGCGCGGCCACGTCCAGCGGGAGCCCGTCGGGGATGCGGACGGTGAACGCCTCGTCCACGACGATGTGCGTGGAGTAGCCGCCGTAGGTCGGCTCGCCGTTCTTGTCGAGCGCGTTGTACGTCCCGACATTGCCCCGCGTGCAGTACTGCTCCAGGCCCGCCTCGCAGTTCTCGCACGTACGGCAGGAGTCGACCATGCAGCCGACGCCGACGCGGTCGCCCACGGCGAACTTGGTGACGCCGGGGCCGACCTGGGTCACGACGCCGGCGATCTCGTGGCCGGGCACCATCGGGAAGATGCCCTCGCCCCAGCCGTCGCGGGCCTGGTGGATGTCCGAGTGGCAGATCCCGGCGTACTTGATGTCGATCAGGACGTCGGTCTCGCCGACGGCGCGGCGCGGGATCGTGGTCCGCTCCAGGGGCGCGTCGGGGGCGGGGGCGGCGTAGGCGGTAACGGTGGTGATCTGCTCAGTCATGGCATCGACACTGCCAATGAGCTGCGGGTTCACCCAGACACCCGTTCTGCCTACGTTCAGTGGTCCTACTACTGGCGGGGTCAGGCTCGGGGTCGTACGACCCGGGATACTGGAACGTATGGACGAGTCACCCCAAACGCCGGAAACGCCGGGAACGCCTGAAAGGCCTGGAGCGCTTGAAGCGCCGGAGGCGGTCGCGGGCAAGCCCCTGGACGGCCGGGCCGAGCTGAGCGAGTTCCTGCGCACCCGCAGGGCCCGGCTGCAGCCCCAGGACGTCGGGCTGCCCAGCTACGGCCGCCACCGGCGCGTGCCCGGGCTGCGGCGTGAGGAGCTGGCGCAGCTCGCGGGGGTCTCCGTCGCGTACTACACCCGCCTCGAACAGGGGAACGGCCGCAATGTCTCGGGCGAGGTGCTCGACGCCATCGCGCGCGCCCTGCGCCTGACGGACGCCGAACACGCCCACCTCACGCACCTCGCGAAGCCGAAGGCGCTCAAGAAGAAGCGGTCCGCCCGCCCGCAGCACATGCGGCCCGCCCTGCAACAGCTCCTCGACTCCATCGACGGCGTCCCCGCGTACGTCGTCGGCCGCCGCTCGGACATCCTCGGCTGGAACGCGATGGCGGCGGCGCTCTTCGGCGACTGGGGCCAACTGGCGCCGAAGGACCGCAACTGGGCGCGGATCTGCTTCCTGGACGAGGGCGTACGGGATTTCTTCGTGGACTGGGAGCAGAAGGCGTCCGACATCGTCAGCTACCTGCGCATGGACGCGGGCTGCTATCCCAACGACCCGAGGCTGACCGCCCTGGTCGGCGAACTCTCCGTGAAGAGCGAGGAGTTCAGGAACCTGTGGGCCACGCACGACGTGCGGGAGAAGGGCCACGGCGTCAAGCGGATGCGCCACCCGCTGGTGGGCGAGGTGACCCTCTCGTACGAGACGCTGCGGCTGCCGGACGACTGCGACCAGTCGCTGATCATGTACCACGCGGAGCCGGACTCGGCGGCGGCGCAGGCGCTGCGGCTGCTCGCGAGCTGGGGCAGGGACGCGGCGTCGGTGGGCTCGGCGACGAAGTGAGCAATGGCCTCGAAGCGAGCAACGGCCCCGCGGGGCGGGCGATTTCGCGGGCGGCAGAACGTCTGGCGCTGCCCGATGGCGTGATCGCTCCCTAGGGTGGAGGAGTGAGCAGCGATGAGCGGCAGAAGCCGAACGAAGCCCGCGTGATTCCCCTGCGCCCGGTGAAGGCGGCGCCGGTGCCGCCCACCGGTGAGGCCAAGGAGCCTCTCTGGCGGGACGTCGTCGGGGACGTCCTGCGCCGTGAGCGCCTGGCGCAGGAGCGCACGCTCCAGGACGTGGCGGACGCCGCCCGGATCTCCATGCCGTACCTCTCCGAGCTGGAGCGCGGCCGAAAGGAGGGCTCTTCCGAGGTCCTCGCGGCCGCCGCCCACGCGCTCGGGCTGCGCCTTTCCGACCTGCTCGCCCTGGCACAGGGCCGGCTGGCCGGCCTCCCCCGTGCGAGGCCGGCCAGGGCGTCGTACCAGGGCGAGATGCGGCTGGCCGCGTGAGCGCGGATCCCGGGGGCCTACGGGCCCGGCTCAGGCGGCGACGGGCACGTTCCGCCTGCTGAGCACCTGGTCGGCGAGCCCGTACGCGACGGCCTCCTGCGCGGTGAAGACCTTGTCCCGGTCCATGTCGGCGCGCAGGGTGTCGATGTCGTGGTGCGTGTGCCGGGACAGCACCTCCTCCACCTGGGAGCGGATCCGCAGCATCTCCTGTGCCTCCAGGGCGAGATCCGAGACCGTCCCCTGCCGGCCGCGGCTCGCGGGCTGCCCGAGCAGCACGCGCGCGTGGTCGAGCACGAACCGCCTGCCGGGGTCGCCGCCCGCGAGCAGCACGGCGGCGGTGGAGGCGGCCTGTCCGACGCAGAACGTCGAGATCGGCGCGGAGATGAAGCTCATGGTGTCGTAGATGGCCATGAGCGAGGTGAAGGATCCGCCGGGCGAGTTGATGTAGAGGGCGACCTCGCGCTCGGGGGCGGAGGACTCCAGGTGGAGCAATTGCGCGATGACGACGTTGGCGACGCCGTCGTCGATCTCCGTGCCGAGGAAGATGATCCGCTCGGAGAGCAGACGGCTGTAGATGTCGTAGGCGCGCTCGCCCTGCGGGGTGCGCTCGACGACGGTGGGAATCGTGTACTGACTCACTGCGTTCCCCTTCCTCTCTCAGATCCCGAGCCCGATGCGCCGCTTCGACCCGGCGGGCCGCACGTCCTCCAGGGACTCGACCACGCGATCGACCATCCCGTACTCCTTGGCCTGCTCGGCGGTAAACCACCGGTCGCGGTCGCCGTCCCGGGAGATCGTCTCCGGGCTCTGTCCGGTGTGCTCGGCGGTGATCCGCTCGATGGCCTTCTTGGTGAACTCCAGGTTCTCGGCCTGGATGGCGATGTCGGCGGTGGTGCCGCCGATGCCGGCCGACGGCTGATGCATCATGATCCGCGCGTTGGGCAGCGCGAACCGCTTGCCGTGCGTGCCCACGCTCAGCAGGAACTGGCCCATGCTGGCGGCGAATCCCATGGCGAGGGTGGAGACGTCGTTGGGGATGAGCCGCATGGTGTCGTAGATGGCGAGTCCCGCGGTCACCGAGCCGCCGGGACTGTTGATGTACAGCCCGATGTCGGTCTTCGGATCCTCCGCCGACAGCAACAGCAGCTGCGCACAGACGCGGTTGGCGGACACCTCGTCGACCTGCGTCCCGAGGAACACGATCCGCTGGTTGAGCAGTTGCGCGGCGAGATGATCGTCGAACCGCGACGGAGAGGTCTCCCCCTCCTCACCCGCCCGCGGCCCCGC